>JAISSM010000022.1 GCA_031273075.1 Rickettsiales bacterium | reverse complement strand
CGTCGCCTCGTGCGTGAAATTCCCCTCTGTTCCGACAAAGACGGGAACGGTGTTCGCGCGCGCGCCTTTCCCGATGATCTTACTTTCGCATTTGCAGGCGGAAACGGCGCCGCGGTTATGGAATCGAACCATGGATCTGAAAGTCTGCTCCGGCTCGCCGTCCGCCACGCCGAAACTTACGATGTTGGATTTGGTGTTCGGCCCGATGTGAATCATTCTTGTTCCGGTGTCGGCCTGCTGAACGCCCTTGGTGATGGAAAGGGAGTAAAAATCGCTGAACGCGCCCTCGCCGTAAAGCACGGAAGAGGGATACTTCCACGTCTTCGCGCTTCCGATTTCGACCTGGGTCCAAAACATCTTTGCGTTTGATTCCACTTTCGCGCGCTTTGTCACGAAGTTGTAAATATTGTCGGCCCAGTTCTGAACGGTCGCGTACTTCACGCGCGCGCTGTCTTTGACGATCACTTCGACGACCCCGCTGTGAAGCTGGTGATTCGGGCGCCTGGGGGCGCTGCATCCTTCCATGTATGATAGTTCCGCGCCTTTGTCTGCGATTATAAGCGTCCGTTCGAATTGTCCGATTCGCGCCGTTTCAATGCGGAAGTAAGAGGCCAAATCTATGGGACACTTGACGTTTTCGGGAATATAGACGAAAGTCCCGTCCGAGAAAACGGCGGTGTTGAGCACAGCGAAAAAGTTGTCGTCGATCGGAACACTCGACCCGAAATATTCCCGAACAAGATCGGGATGCTTTTGCACGGCCTCGGAAAACGGAAGGAATATGATCCCAAGGCGGTTTAACTCTTCGGTGTAAGAGGTGTGCACGGACTTGCTGTCGATAACGGTGTCGACCGCCATGCCGAGAAGCGCCTTTTGCTCGCTTTCCGGAATCCCCATTTTTTTATACGCGGCGGCCAAATCATTGTTGTCGATTTTCGACGGATTGTTGAAATAGTTAAGGTTGTCGTAATCTATGGGCTCGTAATCTATGCCGGCCCAATGCGGCTCGGCCATTTTTTTCCATTTATTGAAGGCGCGAACTCGAATATCAAGCATCCAGTCGGGCTCTAAGCGCTCGGCGCTGATTTTTTTGATAAGATCTTCTGAAAGTTTCATGACTTTCGGAGATAATAGCACAATTTTGGGAAATGTAAAATAGGGGGCTTTATAAGGAGTCCGACACGAATTCCCTTGCGCAAAAATCGAAAAATTGCTAGAATTAACAACGTAATATATGATAAATAAGGGAAGGGATATGATTTTCCGCCGACTTTCAGCGACGCTGGCTTTGTTGCTCTTGCCCGCTTCATTGCTTGCGGACGCGCCGATGATGCCGGAACCGGTTCCGGCGTGGCCCTTGACCGGCACGGACGCCGACGTCCAAGTCATGCCCGATTCCGCCCGATACCGGCGCGCGTCGGACGGGAATATAAAAATAGTCTCCAAAATAGGCGCGGATCTGACGGTCGAGAATAATATAACGGTCGGACCCGCGGACTCGTTCTCCGGCGGCGCGAACCTGACGATGCCGTATCCGGCGGCGACGGGATTCTATCCGTACGAGAACCAGGCCGAAATGCCGTTCATGCATTCGGAGATGCTGGAAGACGACGGCGCGGCCGTGCTCTCGGTGTCGAAAACAAACAGAAAGCGTGTGCTGGACAAACGCGGATACGGTTGGACGGACAATTCGAGGAACGCGGAATTGACGGACATAGCGGTGGATGGAAATACGGAAGAGCCCGACAAGGCCGTGAAGGATCAGGTCCGAAGCTGGGTCGTCGCGTCCGGACAAACGTTAAGGGACGTGCTTCAGGCGTGGTGCGACAGGGAAGGGTGGGATCTGATATGGAACACGTCGCGCGAATACCCGATCGCGGCCTCGGCGGTGTTCAAGGGAAGATTCTTGGACGTGTCGTCCGCGTTGGTACGGAATTTCTCGCGCGCGGCGCCGATACCGTACGCGAAGTTCTACAAAGGCAACCGCGTGCTTGTGATAAGCACGACGGAGGATGAATGATGAGGAAGACCCTGGTCCTTTCATTGATCGTTCCCGTGATTTTGTCGTGCGCGAAACAGGAATCGATAGAGGTCTCGTCCGCGGTCGACCAGGATTTTCTAAACGCGTACGCCGCGTTTGAAATGGCGAAGAACCCCCAGGCGAAAGTTTCGAACGATACCGTGTCGACAAGCGAGGGGATCTGGCTCGGAAGCCGTTCGACGGTGTTGGAGCATAAAAATAAATTGCCCAGGGAATTCGAAGGCGACAACGGCGTGACGATATTGCTGGGCGAGCCGGTGTCGTTGCAGGTGCTTGCGAACAACATAAATTCGATAACCGGAATTCCGGTGAAAATAGATTCGAAGATCAGCGCCGAGAAATTGAAGAAAACGATGAACGTGGGATTCACCGGAAAATTGTCGTCGTTGCTGTCCCAGGTCGCGACGGATTTGGATCTGCTCTGGTATTATGACAAAAGTTCCATAGTCTTTTATGAAACGGAAACGAAAACGTTTTCGCTTTACGCGCTCGGAACCGACATATCGTACCAGTCGTCGATACATTCGGACGACGGCAACCACGTGTCGATGGAATCAAGCCTGAAGGAGTGGGAGGAGATAGAGTCGGCGATTGGCGGCATAATCGACGGGAACGAGAACGCGAAATTCACGGTGTCGAAATCGCTGGGCACGATAACGGTGACGGCGCCGCCGTCCATTTTGGCAAGGGTGGGCGATTATATAGAAAGACAGAATAAAAGATTGTCTCAACTTGTGACCATAGACGTGAAAGTGCTGCAGGTGTCCATTTCCAATAATTCCGCGTTCGGATTGAATTTGGCGGCGGCGATAAATTCCGCGGCGGGGCTTAATATAATAGCGAACCCGACGATGAATTTGTCCGCGAATTCGGCGGCGGCGGCAAGCAGTCTGAACATAGCGGTGTTAAGTCAGGGCGCGTCCGCGGCGGCTGAAACGCCGAACAACGGCTCGATGGCGACGATCGCGGGAACGAACGCGCTGATCCAGGCCCTCGCGCGGCAGGGCAAGGTGTCGTTGGTGACGAACGTGGGCGTGACGACGCGCAACAACAGGATTGCGCCGGTGTCGAACACGAAAACGATGGGCTATATAAAGCGGATGGAGACAAGGAATTATCTTACGACGGTGGAATCGTCGACTGTGGACCAGGAAACTTTGGAAACCGGATTCGCAATGCAACTGTTGCCGAACATCCTGGACAACGGCAAAATACTTTTGATGTTCAGAATGTCGATAAAAGAGCTTATCGCGATGCGGGACTTCACGCACGGAGAGGTAAAGCTTCAGGTGCCTGAGGTGGAAGAGCGCTCGTTCATGCAGGAAGTCATAATGGAATCCGGACAAATGCTCGTGCTGTCGGGATTCGAGAGACAGACGAACGACGATACCAGATACGGCATAGGGAAACCGGATTTTATCGCGCTCTCGGGGTCGCGCGAAACTCAGTCGCAAAGGGACGTCCTTGTGGTGATATTGACGCCGCAGGTTTTGATAAGCCCGCTGGATGCTGAGAGGAATATACAACAGCATTGGGGCGCGCCGCTGAACTAGTCGTCAAGGCTGATTGCGATCCCCTTTTTACTCCACACGGGAATAAGTTTTTCAAGATCCATGATGTTTTTGGATTTAAGAATAAGAACGCGCGCGTCCGCGTCGACGTCGAGAAGCGCTTTGATGGGCGACGTGATCTGCTTTCCGGTCGCGAACCAGTCGTCGGAATCGTCCGCGACCCAAAAATCCGGATCGTCGAAAACATAGGTGGCGACGACTTTTCCACCGATCTCTTTTATCTCCAAAGGACCCTTGCTTTCTCCGAAATCCATATCGTGGAATACCGGCGCGGATACGAAGGAAGAATCTTCGACGGCGTCGAAATCTTCGGGCAGCGGCATAAATGCGCCGGCCGTATCTTTTGCGCCGGGCGCGTCCGCCGTGCCCCGTGCGACCTTGTCCGCGAATGCCGCTGTCGATGCGACCGGCTTGCCGGAGACAGCGGCATTCTCCAATGCGTCCGCTGTGCCGGCGATGTCGGCGTCCGCCGAAATCTCTTGTTCCGCCGGATCGCGGTGTTGAATAAATTCCATCGCGTTCCGCGCGAGAGTACCGGAGTAATATCGAATGAAAGGCTCTTTAAGTTCGTCCGGAAGATTTTCCGGAAAATTGTGCGGCCGCGCGGCGTTCGGATCGATTTCTGGAAGGGCGTCGCTTTCTTCCGCTTTTTTTTCGGCTGTGAAAAACGGGATGCGCCCGTTTTTCCAAATATACTTGGCCGACGCCAAATAAATGGGAATGAAGGATAAAAGGGCCGCCGAAAAGGTCAAACCGGAAATCCCGCGAATTACCATGCCGGGCAACTTTGCCCATGCCGCGGGCGACCAAATGCCGAAACCGAACAGGAAATAGAAAAGAGCGGTCGAAAATAAAACATACGCCGCGCTCCAAACAAGCAAAATGCGGAACCTTTTGTCCATACCCCGATAATAACACAATTTTCTCATTTGTCAACACTTAAACTTCTTCTATCTCCCCCTTTTTTTGAGGGGGCTCAAACATGCAGAGCCAAGTTCCCCTCTATGGAGGGGTGGCGCGAAGCGCCGGGGTGGTCTTGTCTCCCCCTCCTTGAGGGGGAGCGGCGCCTCCGGCGCCTAAGGGGAGCTCCCCTTTTGTCATCCCGCGGTTTAACCGCGGTATCCAGGTAATAAGCACGCGGGGCAACGCCCCGCGACAATAATTGCTACCTGCTACCTGCTGTCTGCTAATTAAATTACGCGGGCTTTGCCCGCGTAATTATTCCATTGCTTACTCCTGACGCCTTTTGTTATAATCCGCGTATAGAGGAAGGGAGCGCGTTTGGCGGGCAGGGCGATTACTATTTCAGGGCGAAAATATGCCGCGGGACTGTTTTGGCAGCCGTCGGGCGGCGGCGCCGACCCGCGCGAAAATGCGCGGAGGATCGCGCGGCTTGCGAAAATGCGCGCGCCGTTTTTCATCTCGTTCAACGGAATGATAGGCCTGTCCGCGTCGAATGGCGGAATATCGTCCGGCATGCCGGTTGCGGCGGCCGAAGTAATGGATTCGGTTGGAGAGCATAATTTTCTTGCGGCCTTCTCGGTTCGCGAAGGATATTGGCTTTTGGCCGTGCGCGGCGGCATCATCGTAAAGGACCTGTTTTTTCCGGACAAAGAGGGCGCCTCGAAAGAATTCGCGGAACTAAGCGCGATGCCCGGCTGGGACGCGGTCTTGGCGCCTTTGGATTGGAACGCGGAAGGCTCGACGGAAAGAAGGGTCGGCGAAATAGTGTCCGGGACAAGAAAACACCGCCTTTCGAACATATCGAATCTTTCCGGATATATAATGAGTCTGATGCTTTTGGCGGGCGCCGCGACCGCCGGATACGTTTTTTTTGAAGAGCCTATTAAGAAAATGCTTGCGCCGAAAATAGAGATGGAAGAAACCGGCGTCGACCCCGAGATCATCGAAGAGTATCGTGCGGGTCTGGAAGAGATAGAGCGGCCGAAACAGACGCCGAAAAAAATAGTGACGCCGAAAATGCCCTGGGAATCCGTCCCGTCTTTAAGGGACAAGGCCGATCAGTGCTGGCGCGCGACGGCGTTTTTGGCCCAACGGATTACGGGCTGGACATTGGTCTCGGTTTCATGCGCGGACGAAGAGGCGACGGCCCGCCTGACAAGGAACTATGGAACGCTGGACGATTTGTATAATGAGGTCCGAAGAACCATGCAAACCGTTAAGGTGAACGAGATCGGCGGGAACGACGTCGTCCTGACGGCGCGCCTTAGGCCGCTTGAAAAATTTGAATCAAAGCCGGAAAGCAATGCCGACGACGTCATGACCGCGATGCAGTCGACGTTTCAGCGCATAAACGCCGACGCCGATTTCAGGCGGGATTTTATAGAGCTTGAAATGCCGGCCTTGAACGACGACGAAGAGATCGGCGTTGACATGACCGACGTTCCGGTCGTAAAGATAGAGGCGGCGTCGAAATTGCAGCCGCTGGAATTTATAAAGATCATGCGCGATATGTCCGGCGTTGAAATGCCGAAAGTGTTCTGGGACAACGCGAACAGAACCTGGACGTACGACGTGGTGATTTTTGTAAAATAAAAAAGGAAACCAAAAGGTGGTAAAATGAAAAAAATAATAAGACTGTTTACTGTTGACCGTGGACTATTGAAAGTTCCCCTCTATGGAGGGGTGGCGCGAAGCGCCGGGGTGGTCATTGTTTCATTGTTCATTGCGTCCGCGCATGCGGACGAATACGCGGACGTTGAATCGTACGACGCGGAGCCGTCGCTGTTTCAAAAGATAGCCGATTTGGAACAGGAAAAGGTGCTTATGCAGCTTGAAAAGGACAAGGCTCAGCTTCAGCTTGATCTGGACAGATTGTCGGCGGAACAGGCGAGGCTGGTGCGCGAACAAGAGGGGGCCGAGGCCCGCGCGGCCGAGGCCGCGGCCGAAATTGAAAAGCAAAAATTGGCCATAGAGCAGGAACGTAAAAAACTTGACGACCAGCGCCGGAGGATGTCGGAAGAGGCGGCCGCGCCGTCCGCGATGAATACGGATCAAAACGACGATAAAAACGCCGCGGCCGCGGAGCCGGATTCGCCCGCGGACAATTACGTCCTTCGTGAAATCGTCGGCTCGGGGGCTCAGCTTTTTGCGACGGTCGAAAATGTTGCGAGCGGAAAGCAAAGAAAATTGTCGGTCGGAAAAACATTGGACGATTGGACCGTCCGGTCGATTTCATTGGACGACGGCCTTGAATTCGAACGCGGCGACAGAACCGTCATACTTGGCGTCGGGGCCGCGCCGCAAAACGACTAGGGCATGGCATGACGGGAAAAAAGGACGCCGATTTTAAGAGTGTTCCGGACGGATTGGAAAAGAACGACTCCAAATCCGTGACGGATTTTTTGTTTGCGAACGGGAACAGGCTTTTGACCGCGGCGGGCGGATCGTTGGAATTGCCGCGCGAAACGCGGGGGATCCTCGCGTTCTTTTCGGACGGAAGCCTGGTCGTGTCGCGCGCCCACAGATACGACGGCCGGGTGCTGGCGTTTTCGGAATTGCTTTCCAAAGAGGGGATAAATAATAAAGAGCCGTTTTATTCCGACCTTGCGCTTTTGACCGCGATCTATAACAGGGGCGCGGAAAAGAAAACGAGGGCTTCGGCGGCGGATTGCGACAACCGGATGCAAAGGGATTTCGTCGACATAATCTCGCGCGCGGCCGCGCTTAAAGTGTCGGACGTTCATATAGAGGTCGCGGATATTGCGTCGGTTTATTTCAGGCTTGACGGAAGCATGCAGAGGATGCTTGAGAAAAATGCGGCGTGGGGGGATTCGTTCATAAGGGCGGCGTTCGCGTCCGCGGACATATCGAATTCGAACTATGCCCAGAACGAATACCAGTCGGCGCAAAAGGACGGCCGCACGCCGCTCAGGGGGACGAAGGACTTGTACCTTCCGACGGGGGTGCTCGGGATAAGGATGCAGTTCAACCCGATCGCGTTCGGATCGCGCTATGTCGTTATGAGGATATTGTACGACAACCCGGGCGAAGGGATAAAAACGGAACAGGAATTCGGAGAATACGAACAGCGATTGTTGTACCGGTTAAGATCGTTTCCGACGGGATTGGTCGTGGTCGCGGGCCCGACGAGTTCCGGGAAATCGACGACCTTGTTTCATAATATGAGCATGATGCTTAAAGAGCATGACTACGAGATCAATCTGATTACCGTGGAGGATCCGGCGGAAAGGAAAATCTTCGGGGCAAGGCAGATACCGGTTACCAACGCGACAAGCGAGGAGATGCGCGAAAATAAATTCACGGAGGCTCTGGCGTCCGCGTTGCGTTCGGACCCGGACGCGCTTATGGTGGGGGAAATAAGAACGCTTGCGGCGGCGGAACTGACGGTGAAGGGGGCCCTGTCGGGACACAGCGTGTGGACTACATTGCACGCGAACAGCGCGCTTGCGGCCTTGACGCGCCTTTTGGACATGGGGGTGGAGGCGTTCAAATTAAAGGACGAAACGTTGATGCGCGGCCTGGTTTCGATGCGCCTGTTTAGAAAGCTCTGCCCGAAATGCAAAAGGCGCCTTACGGACCATCCGGAAAACCCGGCGTACGGGCGCGCGCTTGACGCGTTCGGCGAACTCGGGCTGAAACAAATTTATATACGCGGCCCCGGATGCGAACAGTGCGCGGGGAAGGGCGTTTCCGGCCGGACGAAGGCGGGCGAAATTATTATAACGGACAACCGCTTTCTTTCATTGGCGCTTGACGGAAAAACCAAAGAAGCGACGCAGTATTGGCTGGAGGACATGGGCGGCCGGACGTTGAAGGAGTCGGCGGCGGAGCTTATGCTGAAGGGGATCATAGGCGTGGACGAGTTGGAGCGCTGGGTCGGCCTTTTGGATCAGGCGGAGGTCTATTGATGAACAAGCTCTACGCCAAAATGATTTTCCGCCTGGATTACGACAGACGCATGGGGCTGTATCGAAAACTTGCGTCGTTGCTTCGGAATGATTTCACGCTTATGGCCGCGCTGGAGAGAATGTGGATGCTGGAATCGAAGGACGGAAGGAAGCCGTCGGAGCCGTTCGCGATAGTGCTGCGCGCGTGGATGGACGCCTTGGAGCGCGGCTCGTCCTTTTTTGAGGCTGTGTCATGGTGGGCTCCGGGGAATGAATCGCTTATGCTTTCGGCGGGGGACGTGTCGAAATTGTCGCTTGCGTTGGATAACCTCACCATAGTTTCCGATGGAATAAGGAAAATCAGAAAATCATTGACGGACGCGTTGTCGTACCCGCTGTTTTTGCTTGCGATGACGGCGGTCATAATAATAATGGTCGGGCTTTACCTGGTTCCGCCGCTGTCGGAGGCGGCCGGGGCGAATTTGCATTGGCGGGGAACGGCGGCGACGTTGGTGATGGTTGCGGAGTATTCGGAAAAGTATTGGACGCATGCGCTGATCGCGCTCGCGGCGTTGACGCTTTTTGTATATTGGTCGCTTGCGAATTTGACCGGCCCCTTGCGCGCGCTGCTTGACCGGATCGCGCCGTACAGCATGTACAAGATGTCGGTGTCGGTGTCGTGGCTTATGTCCTTGGCGGCGATGGTGCAAAGCGGAACGACGTTGCCGGACGCGCTTAAAATGCTGTCGGATTCCGGGAATAAATACCTAAGGTCGAATTTGGATCCGGCGGCGCGCCTGATAGAGAACGGATATAATCTTGGCCGCGCGCTGAACAATACCGGAAGACATTTCCCGAATGACGAGATAATAGGGGACTTGGAGATATACGCGGATATGAACGAGTTTGACAGGAACCTCGCGCATATGGCGAAGGATTATATGGAGCAAAGCGTCCGCAAAATGGAATCGTTGTCGGGAATATTGAACGGCGCGGGCATATTGCTGGTGTCCGCGGTGATCGCGTGGGTGGTGTTCGGGACGTTTGATATGCAGGAGCAAATCACGAACGCGCTGTCATAAGTCGATCAGACCGACCTGACACGACTTCCATAAAATCACGTCGACATACCCGACGGGCAACCCGGTCTCGCGACTAAGCCGTTCCAATAGATCGCCGCCGAATTTGATAAGAAGGCGCTCTATCCAAACATCGCGCTTGAAAACATCTTCGCCCAAATTGCGCGCCAGATGATTCCGGGTTATTTTTCCGATATGCGGAAGAGACGCCAGATATTCCAACTTTTCGCCCACACCGGACAACCTGTAATACCCGTCGCGGAATTTATTCCTATCCGCCCACAACTTCACGATCGCATTGATTTTATTTTTATTATTGAAAATCTTTATCAGTGAATCAAATAATTGCTCTTTGCTACCTGCTACCTGCTCTTTAAGAAAATCCATCACTTCGCGATGAATTTTCTTCGCGGTCTTTTGCGAGAATCCGCCGGCCAAAACGACATAGATGGCCTGGCGCGCGAATTCGTCCGCGGACAGGGGGGCTTTGGTTTTAAGCCGCTCTTTTATGACCGCGAACGAATCAAGATCGCTGTCATGCCCGAGGGAAATAAGTTTTTTTTCAAGATCGAAAAAATCTTTTGCGGTCATACCATGAAGGGAAGGTTTTCGATGGTGCCTTCCTCGACGCGCACGTTGACGTTCACCATAAGGAAAACGTTGTCCTTGAATTCGTCCTCGCGAATGAAAATGTGATCCGAGAGAAGATGCGCGGTGTTTATGGAAATCTTGGTCACCAGATGATCGTCGTCCAGAAGGGTATAGATCGGCCCGATATCGGCGGGGGTGTTGTCGCCGACCTCGTGCTCGTTCTGCGGACATCGAAGGCCGTCCAAAAGGGTCTTGATGCGGTTGTCGATATCGGTGCGCGCGACGCTTCCGATTTCCGGGTGAAGAAGCTGGATTTCAAGTTCGGCCAAAAGTTTAAGATTGGGCGTGACGACGGGGTTCCAGTCGATTCCGCCGATGTGGCGCGTGGACACGGGGGACTTGGTGGGGTTGGGCATCATGTACTTGGTAAGATTCTTCCACGGCCTGTATTCGACGAGCTTTTTAAGCTGCGGATGAAATTGCATCCGGATATCGGCGATATGCTGGGACCTCTTTTTCGGGTTGATCAAAAGTTCTCCGAAATAAAGCAACTTGAACTTCATTGCCGCTCCTTTTTTACACTTTGTCATACCGCGGCTTGACCGCGGTATCCAGGTAATAAGCACGCGGGCGTTGCCCGCGACGATAATTGCTACCTGCTAATTGCTACTTACTATTCTACCAAAAATCAAGCGAAAAATACACAAAAAACGGATGCGAAAAATTAACGAAAAAAGGCCGGTTTTCGCTTGCTTGGACGCGAAAAAATTGCTATGTTTAATGGGTTGAAAAAAGGGTGGTTTTATGTCCGGTTACACTGGTGATTCGATAAAGGTTTTGAAGGGTTTGGACGCGGTGAAAAAGCGTCCGGGAATGTATATTGGCGACGTCGGAAACAGGGACGGCCTGCACCACATGGTGTACGAGGTGGTCAATAATTCGATAGACGAGGCTATGGCCGGATTCGCGGACACGATATACGTTTCGCTCAATCCGGACGGAAGCGCGACCGTGCGCGACAACGGCCGCGGCATACCGTTCGACATAAACAGGGAAACGGGAAGAAGCGCGGCGGAATTGATAATGTGCGAATTGCACGCGGGCGGAAAATTCGACAACGAGACGAACGGGGCTTACAAGGTGTCGGGGGGCCTGCACGGGGTGGGGGTGTCGGTTGTGAACGCGCTTTCGACGTGGTTGGAGCTAAGGATCTGGCGGGACGGCAAAGAGGCGGCGATGACGTTCGCCGAAGGCGCGAAGACGGGCGACGTTAAAATAGTCGGCGACGCGCCGGAGGGCAAAACGGGAACTGAGGTGACGTTTCTGCCCAGCCCGAAAACGTTCGCGTTCACGGATTTTGAATTCGATACCTTGGAAACGTGGCTGCACGAACAGTCGTATTTGAACGCGAACATAAAGATAATATTCGAGGATTTGAGGGCTGAGCCCAGGAAGGCGGAGTTTCATTCCGCGGACGGACTGAAAGGATTTGTTTCCTATCTGGACAGGGCGAAGGAGCTTTTGACTCCGGGCCCGATCCGCATGACCCGCAAAGCGGACGATGCGGAGATAGAGATAGTGATGCAGTGGACGACGGCGTACAGCGAAACGTCGCTTTGCTTTACGAACAATATCCCGAACCGGGACGGCGGCACGCACCTTGCGGGATTCAGGGCGGGGCTTACGCGCGCTCTCAACAAGTATATATCGGAACAGAATACGAAGAAGGACGTGGCGCTTACCGGAGAGGATTTCAGAGAGGGAATGACGAGCATAGTGTCGATAAAGATACCCGACCCGAAATTCGGAAGCCAGACGAAGGACAAGCTTGTGTCGTCGGAAATACGCCCGCTTGTGGAGAACGCGACGTTCGAATTGCTGTACCAGTATCTGGAGGAAAACCCGGCGGTCGGCAAATTGGTCATAGGGAAAATATTGGAGGCCGCAACGGCGAGGGAGGCCGCGCGGAAGGCGCGCGATTTGTCCAGAAAGAAAAACGGACCGGATCTCGGGGGGCTTCCGGGCAAACTTGCGAATTGTTCCGAGAAGGACCCGGAATTGTGCGAGTTGTTTATAGTGGAGGGGGATTCGGCCGGCGGCACGGCGAAAACCGCGCGCGACAGAAAGACCCAGGCGATATTGCCTTTGCGCGGGAAAATTTTGAATGTGGAGAGGGTCCGCTTCGATAAGATGCTCGCCTCCGACACGATAGGGCAAATGATAACGACGCTGGGGGCGGGGATCGGCGCGGACGATTTCGACGTTGAAAAGATAAGGTACCATAAGATCATAATCATGACGGACGCGGACGTGGACGGCAACCATATACAGACTCTTTTGATGACGTTCTTTTACCGGCATATGCCGAAGGCGATCGAAAAGGGATACGTCTATATCGCGAAGCCGCCGCTTTACCGCGTGGCGAAGGGGAAGCAGGAAAGATATTTGAAGAACGAGCGGGAGATGGACGATTATTTGATGGACGCGCTTTCGACGGACGGAATGATAACGGATTGGAACGGGGTGCAAATCGCCGGCGCGGACTTTAAGCGCGTGCTGGGATTGTGCCGGGATATGAAGAATATTTTGCATCCTTTGACGACCGCGATGCCGATGCGGTTCACGGAGGCCTTGGCGCTGTCGGGAAGTTTCGGGGACGGCGCGAATTGGGGGCTTGCGGAAAAAATGCTGGACGCGGCGGAACATGAATCGGAGCGCGGATGGAAAGTCTCGAAAACGGAAGAGGGGATAAATATTGAAAGAACGGTCCGAAGCGTTGTGGAAAAATATACTCTGCCTTTGGATAAGTTGTCGGGGGCGGAGGCGCGCGCGTGGGGCCGCATGACCGGGCGGGAAGAGCTGATGTCGCTGTTCGAGAATCCTCTTTCGCTGACGGTGAAGAACAAAACGCAAAAGATATGGAACGCGGGCGGGCTTTTGAATACGGCGTTCGAATACGCAAGATCGGGCCTTTCGATAAACAGATACAAGGGGCTTGGCGAAATGTCCGCGGAACAGCTTTGGGAAACGACGATGGATCCTATGTCCAGAACGTTGTTTCAGGTGAAGGTTACGGACGCGGCCCGGGCGGACGAAGTGGTAAGCATGCTTATGGGGGACGTGGTGGAGCCGAGGCGCGACTTTATCGTGGACAACGCCCTGAACGCGAACATAGATATTTGATGCCTCAAGTTCCCCTCTTTGGAGGGGTGGCGCGAAGCGCCGGGGTGGTTTCACAAAAAACAACTTCGTTGTTTTTTGTCATTCCCGCGAAGGCGGGAATAGGGGCAATTAAGTACGCGCGAAGCGC
>JAISSM010000006.1 GCA_031273075.1 Rickettsiales bacterium | reverse complement strand
TAATGCAGATACTGCGGCTTGCGCAGTTTTTGGCGACGGGAGTTTACATAGACGTACATGACCTGAGCCGAAACGAGCAAACGCCAAGTAGATGCATTATTATTAGTAAAAATCATTAGAATAATGCAGATACTGCGGCTTGCGCAGTTTTTGGCGACGGGAGTTTACATAGACGTACATGACCTGAGCCGGAACAAGCAAACGCAAAGCAGATATGCCATTATAATGATTTTTTAATCCGGGCAATTTTCCAATTGCTTCAACACAACGTTCACATCGCGGTTTATGCTGACCGTCACGGTGCGCCTCAATCCGTCCGTGTATTTCCAGTTGAACGGATTTTCGGCGAATCCGGGGCTTGCCTCCGCCATCTGCGAGAACGGCGCCAAAAGCGTTTCGAAATATTCCCTTCTGCGGCACAGACACCCGTTGCGAACGTCGGCGACGACTTCCGCGGTCGACGTGTTTGCATAGTATTTGTCCAGCTCGTCGTCCGTGATCATAAGGCACCTTTCGCCGAATTGATAAAAGTTCGCGTCGTCGACGAGGAATTTATAGACCAGCCCCCTCGACGCGCCCGATTTTTCCAAATTGTAAACTATGCCCGACGTGCAGCACGCGCGCGACGCGGCCGAAAGCGCCTTGTACCTGCCGACCAAAGGCGCGGCCGCCGGCATATCCGTGGTCAGGGTGTTTCCCGCGCGGGCAAGCGTTATCAATTCGTCGACCCGGCTTGCGGCGATCGAAGGCGTGCGGTTGGATACGGTCTCGGACACGACGGGCTTTCTTTGCCATATCCGGCATTCGCTTAAAACGTCGAACGGACAGTCTTGAAGTTCCGCGTCGTGCGCCCAAACTTTCCTGCCGGGCCCTCCGGGCCTGTACCTTTTAAGTTTTTCTTTTTTCAAATCCTTGTTTTTGAGAAGCTCTTCGATTTCCAATTCGGTAAGCGTTTTTTTGTAAACGACGGGAACATAGCCCTTGCCTTCGGGCAAAGATTCGATTTTGCGCGGCCGGCTCAGCCATTCCTTGCATTCCGCGGTGTCTTTGGTCGGACACGACCGCGTGTCGGCAAGGATCAGATTTTTTTTATCAAGTTTTTCGCGCGTCGTGTAGTATTCGAACGTCTCATAGTCCACGTCGGGATTCCAGAAAGCGTCGCGCACGAACCTTTCGTACGCGGGATTGGAATCCGCGTACCACCATCCCCACTCGCCGTCGGACAATTCTCCCATATTGAACTTGTCCTTAAAGTCGGTCTTTTCGATGATGGGAACGTATTCGTCCCACACGGGAACGGACTCTTCGTCGATAGAGCGGTAATACTTGAACTCCGGCCCCTCCGCGCCGCAAAGCGGCGCAATTAAGAATGAAGAATGAAGAATGAAGAAAGAAATAACAATGAAGAATGAAGAATGAAGAATGGATGCCGCGCTACGGGTCAAAGACCCTTCGCGCGTACTTAATACCTTGCCCGCCGCCGAAGAGTCCGGACTCCCCGCGGAAACGACGAAAAAACTTTCTTCATTCTTCATTCTTCATTCTTCATTAAAAACCCAAGGGCCTCTGAACCCTTTGGGTTTAGAAGCCCTTGGGTTTTTCCATCTGGAACTTTGTGATTCTTTTGTTAAGGGCCGACACGACGTCGTTTGTTATGTCAAGCGCGGGCGCGGCCGACGGCCCGACGCGAACTATTCGCCCGTCGAACACCATGGTCAGCTTTTTCTTGTCGATGATCGCGCCGACGATGCCGTCGAGATGCTTTTCCTGAATTTCGACCAACGCTTTTTGGAACGAAACCTCTATCGCCTGGGCCTTTTCGGTCACGGTGCGCTGAAAGTTGGCGACTTTCTGCTGATATTCGACGACCCGCTTTTGAAGGGCTTCGCGCGAAAGCACGTCCTGGGACTTTTCAATTTCGGTTTTTTCTTTTTCAAGCACTTTTTGCGTCTTTTCCAAAGAATCTTTAAGCTCGTTTTCATATTGTTCGCGCTGCTTGCGAACGTTGTCGAGAACGCCGGCCTTCTGTTGAATTATATCCATGCGTATGACGGCGATTTTGACGTCGGATGCGGAAACGGCGTTCGGCGAAATATCGGAAATGGAATCGGAAAGCGACGCCGTGCCGACAAGACCTTCTATCGCTAAGAAGCCGGAGCCCGCGATTGCAACGACCGCGGCGGCGACGATCCCTATTTTGGTATATGATTTTACATTTTTGCTTGGCATGTGTTTTTCCTTGGTTGAACCGGCGAAACCCGAAGATAAAGCCGAATGTTGACGTCAGAACCGCGCCGCCTTGACCGACAATGGCAAAGGCGCGATCGCTTGCTCTCTCATTATAGCGGATTATAGCACAAAAACCAAAGCAAAAACATCAAAATAGTTACCGCCCGGCCATACACAGCATAGGTGGGGCGGCTTTTTATAAAAGCCGCCTTTCCTGTTTGCAAAGCAAACAGGAAACGGTTGTTTGCTTCGCAAACAAGGTGTGTTTCATAGAAACACACCCCACCCTCTTTTGTCATCCCACGCTTGTCATTCCCGCGCAGGCGGGAATGACAAAAGGAACGCGGGGCAAAGCCCCGCGACATTCATTGTTAATTGCCTGCCACCCGAAGCCTTGGCGAAGGGTGGTTCATTGTTAACTGTTAATTGATCAACCGTCCCCCTCGTCGGGATCCGTATCGGGGTCCGGCGTCGGAACAGGCGGCAGAACGGCCGACGGCGCCACGCATTTCCATTCGGATTTCGCCGGCGCCACAGCCTGCGTCTTCTTCAAAACCTTGTTGACCGTCCCCTTGCAAACGGCGCTTGCTATATCGCTGTCTTCATCGAAGAAGTCTATATTGCTTGCGGACGCGCAGGTGTTCAGATACGGCGTGCACGCCTTTATCGCGGTCGACTGCTCCGAAGTGCTTGTGGAAAGGATATTCCGGCTTAAACACGTGATCACGTCGGACCGGCAGTTTTCAGCATAGCCCAAAAGGGTCTCGGATTGCTTTGCCTTTATGTTCACGATCGTCCGGTTCAAATATTCGCTAAGCACCCTGTTGCCGCCGAGCGTGTTGCCGGAGGAACTGGAGTTCGTGGTTGTTCCGCTGTATTCCTCGTCCATATACAACCCGGTCTTTTTGTTGAACGTATAGTTCTGGCATTGGCTCATTATGCCGGAGCACATGCCGATGGCCCGCCCTTCTTTGTCTATGGTCCCGATTTTTTCTTTAAGGAAATACCGAAGATACTTTTCGGGCCCGTCCATCTTGCCGCACTCTACGGTTGCGGTCGCGGGGGTGCTGGGGTTGGACGGACATGTCTTATTCTTGTCGTCGATAACGGACTGGCTTGCCTCCTGGCCGATGACCAGATCGCCGTTGACTATGTATTCGCCCGAAGGATCGAGACAGTATTTATAATCGCTTCCGCACACGAAATCGTCCTGCATGCAGACGTCCAGCGCGTTGATGCATCCCTTAAGGTCGTACCTGTTCTTGTTTTGCGCGACGACAAGGCGCGCCTGTTGCAGAACGGTCTGGGCGTTTCTGATCGTCGTCTTCATCTGATCGTTGGAATCGGTAAGGGCGCGCTCGTACGCGACGCATTGCTTGTCGATCTCAAGGTCGTAGTGCGCGGTTATAAGGTTTTCCGCCACGCCCTGGCCCGTGCATTCCGTAAGGACCGACTTGCACCGGCTTTGCGCGATTTTGAACAGTTCTTCCCCGCGCTGATTGCTTATCGACTCGTTTCCGCTCATGAACGAGCTGAAATTGAATCCGTTCCCGAAATCCAGATTTCCGAACAGATCCGTCGAAGACAAAATGCTTCCGGACGAAGTCGTCGCCGTCGTGGGATCGACGAGAAGTTTTTGAATCCTGTCAAGACTGTTTTTTATGTCGCTCGTATCCCTTGCGTTCGCCATCTCCGCTTCGGCGGCGGTCTGGGTGAACAGAGTTTTGACCTCGTCCGCGCTTAATCCCAAATATTGGATTTTCACGGCGACTTCCTGAAGGGAAATGCTGGCGTTCTTCAATTCCAGCTCTGTCTTT
This sequence comes from Rickettsiales bacterium, assembly GCA_031273075.1. Classification (GTDB taxonomy): domain Bacteria; phylum Pseudomonadota; class Alphaproteobacteria; order Rs-D84; family Rs-D84; genus JAISGC01. The sequence continues at coordinate 5,169 of JAISSM010000006.1, read as the reverse complement.
TCATAGTTTTTTATGTTTTTGGAACACGAACAGCGCCCTTGATTGTCGTCAAGAACGTTGCAAAAGTTGTCCATGCACGACAGATATTGCGCCTTGCAGAAATCCGTCTGGGCGGCCAACTCTTCGGCGCTTATCCCGGAAGACGCGGTTTCCGCGCTGGAATTGAACAACGACGGAGTGGCCAGGGAGCCCGCCCGCGCCAAACCCGTGCTTGACCGCGTCAAGGTCGTGGCGGCGCCGCTTATCCCGACGCGCGCCTGAACGGGATTGTAAAGGGATCCCGCCCGCGCGGACACGGCCCGCTGTTGATTTGCATCGTTGCGCGCGGTCATTCCGGCTTGAACCGGCGCGACCCCCGCGTTGCGGCCGACGGCGCGCGATTGAACCGCGGCCCTGCTTTGCGTTGCGGCGGTCCTTGAAGAAACGGGACGCGAATTGTCCGAATGGCGCGCGTCTGTCGCGCGCACGGTCTGTTGCACCGCGGCGCGGGACGATGCGACCGCGCGCGACGGCAGGTTGGTTCCGGATTGGCGCGAGGACGCCGCGGCGCCGCGAACGCTTTGCGAAGCGCGGCCGATCGATGCGGCCGGATTTACTGGACCGATCGGGGCCTGAACTTTCTGGGGTTCTTTTTCGACGACTTCCTCCGCGTCGACTTCTTCAACCGCCTCGTCCTCATAGTACCCGACGGGCGCGACCTCCGCCAACAGAGGAAACACCAGCGACGCGCAAGCGATTGCAAAAATTTTTTTCATACAAAAGACCTTTTTTGACTTTATTATGTCATTTTATCACAAATGCGGGAAAAAATAAAAGCATTTTTTGCGATTGACCTCGCGTATGGCGTTCTGCTAACCTTTGGGCCATGAGGTGCCCGTATTGCAACAGTTTGGAAAGCCAGGTCAAAGACAGCCGCCCCGACGCGGACGACAATGTGATCCGCAGGCGCAGGATATGTGAAAAATGCGGGGCGAAGTTCACGACCGTCGAACGGGTCCAGCTTAGGGAACTTCGCGTCAAAAAATCCAACGGCGCGATAGAGCCGTTCGACAGAAACAAGATCAAACGATCGATACAGGTCGCATGTCAGAAAAGAACGATAACGGACGAACAGATCGAAACGATAGTGACGTCCCTGCGCCGGCGCTTGGAATTGGAGGTCGCGGACGATGTAATACCGTCCGAAGTGATCGGGAATATTGTTTCCGAATCCCTTTTGGTGATCGACCCGATCGCGTTTGTCAGGTTTGCGAGCGTTTACAGAAAATTCAGCAAACTGTCGGAATTCCGGCAAATTCTGTCGGAAATACCGGAGGCGGACGCGAAACAGCCGGATGAAACCAAAAAGAAATTCGCAAACGGAAAATTATTTTAATCGCACTTGTTTATTATGAAAAAACTCCTTTTACTTTCTTCATTCTTCATTCTTCATTTACGGCGGCGGCCCCGCTGCCGATGATACTGTCCGAAAAGGACGCCCAAACCTATGCGGAGATATTCAAATTCCAGGGAAAGGGAAGATACGACAAGGCGAAGAAATTGGAATCCGAAATCGAGGACCGGATTTTGATGGGCGACGTGCTTTACCAAAGATACATGGCGAAGGACTATTATTCCTCCGGCGCGGAAGTAAAGGATTGGATGGACAAATATTATAAACACCCGGGCGCGGAGGCGATATTCAAATTATCGAAGAAAAAGGGCGTTCCCGCAAGATATCCGTCCCTTCCCAAAATCGCGAACGCGAAAACGGAACCGGGCGCGTTCAATGAATCCTGGACTGCGAAAAAATATTACGGCTGGGCGGGACATTCGGTCGGAAGATGCCAGTCCGCGATAAAAAAGCGCAATTTCAAAACGGCCGAATCCATATTGAACGACAAGAAATTCATAAAGAACGCGGACGAAACCGATTGGGGAAGATTGGCCGGACGCTTGGCGTTCGCCCATTATACGCGCGGCAATTTCGATTCCGCCATGGAATGGGGGATAAAATCCGCGGAGAAAAACAGCGAATTCGGATTATGGACGGCGGGATTATTATCGTTCAAGAACGGCGACTTTAAGACATCGCGAAAATACTTTGAAAAAATGTTGGCGTTGGACCATATAAACACTAATCGGAAAATAGAGGCCGCGTTCTGGGCGGGCCGCGCGGCGTGGGAGAACGGCGACAATTCGGCGGCGCGGAAACACTGGCGCTTTGCGATGACGGCGCGGCCGGCCGCCTTTTACGGCGCGATGTCCGCGACGATGCTGGGCGGAAGACCGCGGTACAGTTTTTACGAAGTCGCGATATCCGGCGACGAGATCGACGAATTGATGAAAACCAAATACGGGAAAAGCGCGCTGGCCTTGATTCAAATAGACCAAAAGGAATTGGCGGAATCGCACCTCAAATACCTTATAACGAAAGACGCGCCGGACGGGATACTGCACGCGGTGCACGCGCTGTCCGCGTCGGAGGAGCTTCCGCGGGCGGCGCTGCACGTCGCGCCTGTGATAAAAGAGCGCGATATTTTGGAAATCGACAACAATGTTATCTTGACGGCAAGTTTTCCATTGCCTCAGTGGGAGCCGCGCGGCGGATGGAACATAGACCGCGCGCTTTTGTTCGCCATCGCGCGCCAGGAATCGCGGTTTAAGACTAACGCGAAATCCCGCGCCGGCGCGACCGGACTTCTGCAACTTATGCCCGGAACGGCAAGGCTTACCGCGAACAAACGCGGCGTAAGGATAAGCGCGCTTGATTTGACCAAAGCCGAAGATTCTATGTTCCTTGGCCAGCACCACGTGAAGGATTTGTTCGCGCTTGAAAACGTGGACAACAATATAATTAAAATGCTGGTGTCTTATAACGCGGGCAACGGAAGGCTTAAGGGATTTGAAAAGAATTTTGAAACGGACGACCCGCTGTTGTATATCGAAAGTTTTCCGGCGACCGAAACGCGCCAGTATGTAAAGTCGGTCATGTCTAACCTTTGGCTCTATCGCGCGAGGTTGGACCAGCCGTCGGACGACCTTGACGATTTGGCAAGGGGCATATGGCCGAGATATTCGGCGCATGACAACGACGCGGCAAAGGATGCGAACAAAACCGACATTTGAAATAGAGAACGAATATCCGAATATGATCGTCGCGGGAACGGACGAAGCCGGCCGCGGCCCGCTGTCGGGCCCCGTGGTCGCGGCGGCGGTGATCATGCCGCGGCATATGCATATCGACAGCATTATCAACGATTCAAAGCAAATGACGAAAAAGGCAAGAGAGGCGTCATATAAATGGATAACCGAAAACGCGACCTGGGCGATAGGGATGTGCGCCGCCGAAGAAATAGACGAAATAAATATATTGAGGGCAAGTATGCGCGCGATGGGTCAAGCAATACATAAACTTTCGACAAAACCCGATTTTGTTCTGGTCGACGGAAATAAAGTCCCGGACGAAATAACTAACGGACGCGCAGTGGTGAAAGGTGATGCGAAATCAATATCGATCGCGGCGGCGTCCATAGTCGCAAAGGTGACAAGGGACCGGATTATGACGGAACTTGCAAAGGAATTCCCGGAATACGATTGGGATAAAAACGCGGGCTATCCGACGAAAAAACATTTCGAGGCGCTGGCAAAATACGGCCCGACCCCCCACCACCGCAAAACCTTTAACCTAACCCCTCCCATTTGTCATACCGCGGCTTGACCGCGGTATCCAGTTATAAGTACGCGCGAAGCAGGGCATCCATTCTTCATTCTTAATTCTTCATTCTTCATTGTTAACTTTTCCCTTTTCCACATTTCATTTTTATGATAGAATACACAAAAGGTTATCGGGTTTATATACTATAAAAGTACATGAAAAAAGTAATTGTCTATAGTTTGATGCTGTTGCTGACTCCGTGCGTGGTGTCGGCTGCGACGCCGCAGCGCGGCGGCGCGCGCGGCGGTGGAACGGCGACAACCGGCGCGGCGGCGCCCGCCAAACAACAATCGGGACAAAAACCGGTCGGCGCAAGGGCGGCGGCCCTTGGCGGCTCGGCCGGGGTTGCGGCGCCTGCTGCGGCTGGAACGACCGGAACAACGACAACTGCCGGGCGCGTGGGCGCGCGCGGCGGCGCGCCGGCGGCGACCGGCGCGGCGCCTGCGGCGGCGGCACCCGGGGGTAAACCGATGAGCGCCCGCGCGGCGTCTACGCAAAGCGTGGTCGCGTCCGGCGCGCCGAAAATACAAACCGCGGCGTCAAGCGCCGGCGTGGTGGACGAGGCGTGCAAGGAAAAATTCTTCGGATGCATGGACTCGTTCTGCATGCAGGACAACGCGAACGGCGCGCGGTGCGTTTGCAGCGACCAGGTCAAAACTTACGATCAAGTGTTGTCCGAAATAGAGAAATTGGACGCTCAGTCGCTTAAATTGGCGACCGACGGCGTCGCGCGGATAGACATGGGCGAAAGCGCGGCCGAAATAGACAAAATGGTCAACGACGCGATAAAGAACGTGGACAACACGACGCAGGGCCCGGAAATTCCGAATGTGGCGGGCGGCGTAAAAAAGCGGGTAAGGAAATCGATCGACGTCAACGCCTTTAACAACATCGGCATGGACATGCCGGATTTTTCGACCGAACAGACGAAAATAGAGGTCGTGAACGATCCGCTTGCGGGCCTGACGGGGAACGCGTTGGGCGGGGCGGTGACGGGATTGTGTTTGGAACAGGTGGGCAAGGGATGCGAAAAAGACACGAAAATGCTTCAAATGATGTATTCGGCGCAAATAAAGGGCGATTGTTCCGGATATGAGTTGGAATTGAAAAAGCGCAGAAACGCGTCGCAACAGAAATTGGCGGCGGCGCAAACGGCGATGAAAGAGGCGGCGCTGGAAAAATTCGAAGAACAGAACAAATACGATTTGGGCCAGTGTATAGTTGAAATGGAGAAATGTATTACGACGACGGGCGGATGCGGATCGGACTTCTCGAAATGCACGTACTTCAATACCGGACAGGGATTAAGCGGAGCCGGGGCGAATACGGCGCCGACGCCTGTCTATAAAAATAGTTCGATTTTAGTAGGCAGGGGGACTCTCGACACGATTGAAAAAACCCGTCCCATATGCGAGGCGGGGGTGGTTAAGTATTGCGTTGCGGTGAAGGACCAGGTGTGGCCGATGTTTTTG
>JAISSM010000015.1 GCA_031273075.1 Rickettsiales bacterium | reverse complement strand
TGCTCTGCCTTCCCCTGTTTTAGGGGAAGGGGAGCTTCCCCTCGGCGCCGAAGGCGCCACTCCCCCTCAAGGAGGGGGAGACAACGACGACATTCAAAAACCGCCAAGGAGTTGGCGGTCAGGGAGTTGAAAAAATCATAGATAAAGATGACCCCGCTGACTTTCAATATATGGTCAACGGCTCCCCGACCCGGGTCGGGGTTTTGCGACAAAAAAAGACGCTTCCGCGTCTGATTCTTTTTGTCGTGCGGATTCAACGCGTAAATTTTACGCGGCGTTTATCTATGGGCTTTTTCAAGGCCCCGAAGCCACATCCCTGTGGGTTCAAGGCGTATTATAATGAAAGGCCTAAGAAAAGCAAGGAGAAGTTAACAGTTAACAATTAATGTGTCGCGCGGAGCGCGACGGCTTTATCACCTGGATCCCGCGATCAAGTCGCGGGATGACAAAAGAGAAGAGGGGGCGCGGGATGACAAGACCACCCCGGCGCTTCGCGCCACCCCTCCAAAGAGGGGAACTTTTTTCAATGCCTGATCAGGTTGGTGAGGTCGTTCCATATCGTGAACAATATCAGCGCGATCAGCAAGGCCCAGCCGGCCCTCAGCGCCCAATCCATCGCCCTGCCTTGAAGTTTTCTTCCCGTCGCCGCCTCTATTATCAATATCATCAAAAATCCGCCGTCCAACACCGGAAACGGCAAAAGATTAACTATACCTATGCTTATCGACACCAAGGCTATCATTGTCAGCATCGCCGCGAATCCCGCCGCAAGCGCCCGTCCGCCAAGGTCCGCTATGCGTATGATTCCGCCCAACTGTTTCGCCGACCGTTCGCCCATCGCGATTTGCTTCAATACGGTCAGCATCAATTTCGACTGGGTCCACAATTCCGTCGCCGCCCTTCCCATCGCGCCGAAGAGCCCGTATCGTATGATTTCGGTTTTATCGGCGTTCGGCAAAATCCCCCACTGTCCGCTTTGCATTTTCGCGCGGATCAATTTTTCCCCCCTTAATATCAGAAGGTTATTTTCTTCGCCTTTCGCGAGCTCTTTTTCCGTAAGCATTTCGCCCCACGTTTCTATTTTCTTTCCATTGAACCGCACGATCGTATCGCCGGGTTTGATTTCCAGCGCCGCGCTTTCCCCCACCACCGGACGCTGAATCTTATGCGGCGTCATAAGCAATCCCGTATAGATCGTCCACGCCAAAATCATATTCATGAAAACGCCCGCGCCGATCACGACCGCCTGTTTCCACGCGGAAAGCGAAAGGTAATGTCCGATCTTTTTTTCCTTCGGAAGTTTTTCGAACGCTTTCCGGTCGAACATTTCGTCCTGGCCGTATATGCCGACAAAACCGCCCAACGGTATCCACGCAAGGCGCCACTCCGTCCCCTTCCTGTCCGTCCACTTTACGATCGGGCGGCCGAATCCTATCGAGAACACGTCGACTTTCGCCCCGACAAGCCGCGCGGCGATGAAGTGCCCCAGCTCGTGCACCGCAACCACGGCGCCGATGATTATCAAAAGTCCGATTACTGTCAGCACTTTTTATCCCATTATCGCAAGCCACACCACGGGCAGCGCGAATATCCATCCGTCGAATCTGTCCATCAGGCCGCCGTGGCCGGGCAGGCAATTTCCAAAGTCCTTGACGTTGAGTTTCCTCTTTATCGCGCTGGCCGTCAAATCCCCGTACTGGGAAAGCAGCGCGACCCCCATGCCGATCCACATAAGGCTGGGCAGAAACGTATCCGCGCCCAAAAGTCCGTACATCACCGACGCCATCGTTCCGCACAATATCCCCGCGATCTGGCCCGTCCATGTTTTGCCGGGGCTTAGTTCCCGCCACATCAAATCGCCGCCGAAACGACGCCCGAAGAACCACGCGCCCGTGTCCGCCGACATTATGATCATCGCCATCAAAAGCAATATCCACGGTTTTTCGCCGACCGCATAGGCCGATGTTATCAGCAATGAAGAATGAAGAATGAAGAATGAAGAAAGAACAGGGCCGAATTTTGTTTTGGTTTTTATTTTGCATATTACGACTTCGGCGCACATTCCGACCGCGATCAGGACGGCGAGCGGCCGTATCAAATCGAAAAGCGCCGCCGCGCCGATGACGGCGACGATCGCGGCGGACGTTAAAACGCGTTTGGTCAGGTTGCTCATCCCCTTGTCTTTTTTCCGGTATAGTTTTTTTCCACGCCCCCGCCGAACCTTCTGTTCCGGCGCGCGTATTCTTCAAGGACGTTTTGCCAAAGTTTTTCGCTTTTGACCAATTCCGGCCAATGCGGCTTTATGAAATAAAATTCCGCGTACGCCGATTTCCAAAGAAGAAAGTTCGAGATCCTGTGCTCGTTGCTCGTCCTCACCACCATATCGACGTCCGGCAAATCCGCCGTGTCCATTTTTGCCGCAAAGTTCTTTCCGTATTTCGCGACCGCGCGCGATATTTCGTCGCGTCCGCCGTAATTAAGGCAAAAGTTCACAGTTCCCTTTTTCCCGTGTTTTGATTTTTCTTCAAGCTCGTCGCAAAGTTTGGCCAATTTTTTCGGGATTTTATTCCGTCTTCCGGAGACCTTATAGCGAAGGTCTTTTTTTATCGCGCGTTTGAGATTTTTTTTAAGCTCGGCATAAAACAGTTTCATAAGAAAGTCGACCTCGACCTTGCTTCGGTCCCAATTTTCGGTCGAAAATAAAAAGAACGAGATCGTGTTCACGCCCTTCGCCATGAACCAATCGACCAGGCCCTCGAAATTCGATATTCCGGCGCGGTGGCCCTGAAGCGGCGGAAGACCGCGCTCTTTCGCCCAGCGGCGGTTGCCGTCGCAGATAAACGCGATGTGTTTCGGGGTTGCCGTCGAAGAAATCCCGGCGTCTTTCGGGCGTTTTCTTAAAAAACCGAACATTCTTTTTATCCTTACGTTTGGAAGGAAATGGTAGCAGGTTTTGGGCGGGGAGTCAATCGATCATAATTAGCAGATAGCAAGTAGCAGGTAGCAAATAATAGTTATTAGTTATTAGTCTTTTTTAATTATTAATTATCAATTATAAATTATTAATCCTTTATTAATTGCCTGCGGCGGGCGGCGCGGGCGGCCGAGTTCAACTTAATGATTTTCTCCCGGCCAATTACCATGTCGCAGAATCCGAGTTCCAAACATTCCAGCGCGCCCAAATATCCCATTTCGTCCTCCATCAGCGCCTTTAGTTTTTTATCGCCTATCCTGGTGTTCAGCAGGTAAGTGTCTCTGCCGATCCGTTTATAACGCTCCAACTCTCTGGCGCTTTTTTCGATTTCGGTTTCCTTGGTTATATATTGGTCAAACGTTCCGAAATGCACCATGTGCAGCGCGTCCTTATACATTACACGATGGCCGGGGCTTCCATGGACCGCCAGCATTGACGCCGCGGACGCGGCCCATCCGAACACTATGGTTTTGACCGTGACGCGGTTCATTTTCGCCATCGTCAAAAGCCCCAGAATCGTTTGATACGCGTAAAGGTCCCCGCCCGGCGAATTGATGTACACCTCCAAAGCCGGCCATTCGTCTTTCGCGACGCGCCCGCCGCTTTTTACGCGGTTGGCAAGACTTTGGGCCTTCTTGATCTGATGTTTTATGCTTCGCGCCATTGTGACGATGGCCCTCTGCGTGTTGTCGGTTTCAATGGTGTCAAGCAGGAATATCTGGTCCTTGAATACTATATTGAGGTTGGCGTTTTTGCCGAACATGCCGTTCAGCTCTTCGATTTCGCCCGAGATGTCGCGTTTGTTGTCGCGGAGATTGCTTACAAGGGAAGAAGGGCTGACTATGGAATACGGCCCGGATACTGTTGTTTTTGACATAGACAAATACCTTTATTTGTCTCTCTCTGAACCTGTATCGTAGCAGATAAAAAATTGATAGTCAACCATAGGTAACAATGAAGAAAGCAATTATTATAAATTTTTTCATTATGGAACTCCTTGTAGCAGCACGGAACGGCGGCAACCGTTGGCCGAACCGTCCCGAGCGCAGTAGGCGCAGTAAGTCGCACAGTACGATTGACAGTTGGACGCCGAGCTCCGAGCGTCGTCGGACGCCCAAGGCGCGCCAGCGTTAACCTTACAACCATTGGTGGCACTGCTTACGCCTATCAACTTACACCAGCAGTACTGCCCGCTGTTTGACGGAGTGCCGGATTGTGCGTCGGTATAGCCCGTACCGGCCACTCCGGTTGAGACAGTTGTGCACTTTGCTATACCGCTCATACTTCCGGAAGGAGAGCCGGTGATCGCTACCGTCCACGGGACGTTCTCGTATCCGGTGCTGTAATCTGCATTTCCTCCTCCAACGCCATTATCGTTGTTCCATGCGGTTTTAAGATCGGCGCAGGTGACTGTTTTGCGGCAAAAACTGGCGGCGTGCGCCGTAAGCGGCGAAATAGCAATTAGCAAATAGCAGGTAGCAAATAGTAGTTTTTTCATGATGTTCTCCTTATGTTTTGGCGCCTGCCCCTTTCCCGCCTTCGCGGGAATGACAAGGGGAAGGGGCCCGTGTATTTGCGCAGTCGCACGGGTACGACTGTGGAAAACAGACGTCGGCTCAAAATCGACGTCCGCGCAAATGAAAGACCGCCAAGGAATGGCGGTCGGGGAGTTAGAAAAATCATAATTTCAAATGATCCCGTCGGCTTTCAATATATGGCCGGCGGCTCCCCAACCGAGTTGGAGAGTATGACGAAATAAAAAAGACGCTCCGCGCGTCCAATCTTTTCATCAGGCGGATCAACGCGACAATATCGCGTCGTGAAATTATGGGCTTTTCTAAGGCCCCGAGGCCACATCCCTGTGGATTCATCGTCAAGCGTAATAAATATAAAAGGGAAAGGCAAGGGAAATTAGCAGATAGCAAGTAGCAGGTAGCAAAACAATTAGCAATTAGCAGGTATCAGATAGCAAATAATGTTAATTACGCGCCGCGAAGCGGCGCGACAATAATTGCTAATTGGTTGACTGTTACCCGTCCGCCGTGCTATATTCCGACGAAAGGAGTCAACATGGATTTTAATATTTTGAAATCGGAAGCCGAACAAAAATCGACCGCAAGCGTGCAGATAATGCGCCAGGAACTCGCCGGATTGCGCACCGGCCGCGCGTCCGTGCATCTTTTGGACGGAGTCAGGGTGGACGCGTACGGCGCCGAAATGCCGATAGACCAGGTCGCGTCGGTAAGCGCGCCGGAACCTCAGGCCCTGTCGGTGTCCGTGTGGGACGCGGGCCTTGTGTCGTCGGTCGAAAAGGCGATCCGCGATTCCAATCTGGGGCTTAACCCGCAAACCGCGGGAAGCGTGATAAGGCTTAATCTTCCGCCGTTGACCGAAGAGAGAAGGCGCGAATTGACGAAAGTCGCGCACGAATACGCCGAGAACGCGAAAATAGCGATACGGAACGTGCGCCAGGATTTGCTTCAACAAATCAAAAAAGCGGTCGCGGACAAGGAAATAAGCGAGGACGATCAAAGACGATTCGGAGAGGACCTTCAAAAAATATTCGACGCGAAAAACGAGGAAGTCGACGAAATCGCCAAAAAGAAAGAATCCGACATCATGAGCGTCTGATACCTGCTGTCTGCTAATTAAAAAAATAACGCGGCAAAGCCGCGTTATTTTTTGAGGATCATCAGGTCGGGGTCGCCCAGGTTCAAGTGTTTCAACGCCATTTCGGATGTGAAATCAGGCGAGCCCTCCGACAGTAATTTTATATGGTTATTCGTTCGTTTCAATTTGTCCCGGGTCGTTTCTATGCGCGCGTCTATTTCGCCAAGTTCGCGCCGGTTTTTTATATAATTCTGTATATTAGTCGTTCCCGTGAACAGGCCCGCGCAAAGGTATATCGAAAATACTATCATCGCCGCGCCCAAAAGGCCGCGCCAGCCCGACGTCATCCCCCGTATGAAAAACATGATTACAGATTTGATTTTTTCCAACATGCGGTTATTATATCAGCATGTTCGACAAATTTCAAATAATCGCCGCGCCTATGGCCGGAATCACCGATTGGCCTTTCCGCCGGATCTTGCGCCGCTGTAATCCGACGCTTCCCATAATGACCGAAATGATTTCGTGCCATTCGATAACCGCCTGCGGCAAGCTCCCCCTCGGCGGCGGAGCCGCCACTCCCCCTCAAGGAGGGGGAG
>JAISSM010000062.1 GCA_031273075.1 Rickettsiales bacterium | reverse complement strand
GCCGTCGCAGGGGAAATCGTAATAATAGCGGTATATCTTCAGGCATACGTCCTGCCTTGGCGCGAAACATTTGAACCAACCCGCGTTGTCAAAACTGCACGACATCGGCGCGTTGACGGTCCACTCGGTGACCGGGGAATTTATAAGCGCGGCGGCGAATTCGCGGCATTTGCCGAACCCTTCGTCCTTTGACACATCCCATCCGGCGACTCTGCAAACCTTATAAATTCCCGCGACGGATATGCGCCCGTTTTCATCGACGTTTTCGTCGTATACGGCGGCGGCCCTGTATGCGACCGACAGCCCGTACGGGATTTGTATATATTTTTGTATCGCCTTGCCGACGGCGTCTGAGCGGAAAAAATACGAACCGAACGTCGGCATCCCTCCGAACGCAGGCGCGATGAACAAATGAACAATTAACAATGCGACGATAACATGCGATACGATTCCTATTCCAAAGAAAGGAATTTTAAGGCGTGATAAAAATCTTTCTTCATTCTTCATTCTTAATTCTTCATTGTATTAACGCCCCCTCGCAAGCCGTGGCGACTTCAAGCGCTTTGTTTATGGCGGACATCTGCGCCGCGTTGAATCCGGTGGCGACCGCGCTTGCGCCCGTGGCGCCGACGGCCAGAACGTTGGACGCCGTATTAAGGGCTTTTTCCTCTTTTTCTTTTCCTTCCGCGCGAACGGTTTTGGTGTTTGCGGCGGCGCTGGTCGCGGTTCCGACGCCTCCGGCGACGGCTCCGACTATGGCCGCGACCATCGCCGCGTTCCCGCGAGCGTTTATTTTGGAGATATCGACATGATTCCAAGCCCAACATTCCTTGACTATACTCTCCGCTTTATGCGTGTCTTCTCCGTCGATCCGCGCCTGCATCGCGGCACTGTCCAATGCCGCCACGGATTCTTTGCAATCATTTATTTGATCGGCGATATTGTTTTTGACCTTATTTGTTCCGGCGATCGCGGCCCCGGCAATGTTGGTCGCGGTATTCCCGGCCATAAGACCCGTCCGCCAGTTTCCGAGAGTTTTCGATTCTTTTTCCAACTGTTCAAGGCGCGTTTTCTCTTCGTTTATGACTTCGGTGCGATATTTGTCGAATTTATCCCAAAAGTCGGCTTTTTGATCTTCACCCCTGTCCTCATCATTGTTGTCCGGTAATCCTTCCAGTTCATATTCAAAATCTTTAAGTTTTTTAAGCCTGGCCTCTATCCCCGCCGCTTCATTGTCTTTGGACAGTTTTACGAACCCGATTACGGCGGCGCCCCCGCCCGCCAAAGTCCCGATCCCGGTCACGGCCGTATTTACCCCGGCCATGGTCTTCATCCGGGCCAATTCGACTTGTATTCCACCGCAACTTTCTTGAACGTTTTTGACGGCAATACCAAGATCGCCCTGCTCCGCCGACGCGGTTGCAACCAAAAACACCCCCATAAAAAATATGGACAAATTTTTCATCCTGTTAACAGGCATATTATATCACAAAACGCGCCGCTTTGCGGCGCGTAATTATTGATTAATAAGTTAATAATTGTCTTGCGGCAAAGCCGCATTTTTACTAAAATCGCGAAACAGAGAGACTTTTCATGATAGAGCCGTCCGGGTTTGTGTCGAAACTTTTGACGTTCGTGCTGGCGGGATGCCTTGCGACGCTGGTCGCGCTTGTCGCGGCGCTGACGCAGATGTTTCCATTGGAGAGGACCCAGGTGTTTTTATTGGGGTCCAGACCGAACGCGGAACAGACGATTTCGATAAAGGAATTCGACGTGACGATGAAAAATATCGACGCGTATAAGGAGAATTTCATAAAGGAATATATCCTTGCCCGCAACCAGATCGTGCCGTCGAACATACTTATGCGCCGGAAATGGAGGGCGGGCGCGGAGGGCCCGGTGTTCGCGTATTCAAGCACGGAGATCTATGCGGCCCTCATGAAAACCGACATGTGGCACGCGATAATGCTGGGCACTTACGAGCCTTTGACGTTCAGGTGCGACGTGTCGTTCGACAAGATATTGCCGCGGGTCACGGGGGGAAATCTTGAAACTTTCGCCGTCCGGTTCAGGTATATTTGCACCGACGAAAGCACTGGACAAAGCACGTCGAAAGATTTTACAATAGCGGTAAGCACGGAGTTTAGGGAACAGGTGGGGTGGAGCGAGCGGTTGGATAATCCGCTGGGGCTTAAAGTCGTCGGATACGAACCGGAAATCGGCGGCGACCCGCTCAACGTGCTGTAAAGGAAAATTTGGTTATGAAAAAGATTTTTTATCCGTTATTTGCTATCTGCTACCTGCTAATTGCTAATTGCTATGCCGAAGGCGTGCAGGAAGCCTGGGACAATCCGACCGCGAACATGGCGGCGGGGTCTTCAAAGCCGGGATACGCGCAATTGACATGGACGCCCGGAACGACGCTTCCGATCCGCCTGCGAAGCGGCATGGTGACGATGGTTACCTTGCCGAACGGAGAGCAGATCGAAGAAGGGGTCGTGGGCAACAGCGGCCTGTTCAAATTTGAATCGACGAAGGGCGGCAACACGATGCTTATAACGCCGGAGCTGGAAAACCAGGGCGGCTCCGACACGAACCTTATCGTCACGGGAAAATCCGGAAACAAATATTTGTTCTATCTTCGGTCAGAGCCCGCGAACTCAAGCGACATCACGTATTCCCAGGTCGACATAGTCGCCGAAGGATTTGCGGGGGCGGCGGCCAATGTCTCGACCGGGGTCGAAGGCGGAATGAACAGCATATTCGCCAAACCGAAAATCGGAACCGGATTTGTCGGCGCGGACGGAGAGGATTACGGTTGGATAAAATCCATGAAAATCGATCCGGCGGAATTCAGATTCGACCTTGACATATTCGTTCCGAATCCGGACGATTACGTGATTGCGCCGGAACGCGTGTGGCGCGACAGGATATTCACCTATATCGACTTTGGGGACAAGGTCGTGGGCATGACGCAAAGACCGGTCGTGTCCCTTTTGATAGAGGGCGGGGAATCCCCGGTCGGATTCAGAACGGACGGCGAGAACGGCCGCCTGCTGATAGTGGAGGCGGTGGGCGACATGGTTTTAAGATCGGGCCAAAGATTGGTGTGCATCAAGAAGCGCGCGAAACCGTTCTTGATTTCCGACACGGCGTCCGTGATGGCGCTGGCGGAGGCGAACGTGGCGCAAAGACAAACCCAGTCGCTTAATGCAATGGGATATGGATACGGAAGTGGATTCGACGCGGCGGCCCAGCCGCAAATGATAGCGGCGAACGGATTTGGCGTGGCGCCGACGTATTCCTACGGCGCGCCCGCGCAGACAGGCGGCGCGCGCGGGGTGAACCTTCTGCCCGCGGACAGGAACACGGCGGGCGCGTACCTTCCGCAGAATGACATACCGCTTATATCAAGCAATCAGGTCGGCGTCGCGGTGGAGCTTAAATCCGACACGTCGGTAAAGGCGCTGAACGATTACTGGGGCAGGCTTTTGGCGAAATTCAGCGGAGAGGACGGCGCGGGGATATTGACGCCGTACCGCGACATGGTGTTCTTTGCGGTGGACGAGGCGGGCGTCGGAAGCCTTGGCGACGCGGGATCTTCGGCGCGACTTTACAGGCTTCGCATCGGCCCCCTGCCGGATATCGCCGCGGCCCAGTCGCTTTGCGACAGGCTTACGAAATTCAGCCAAACCAGTTGTCATGTGGTAAGGATACAATGATGGAGGTCGGGATTCGGGATTCGGGATTCGTAAAATGTTGGCGCTTGACGATATGGACGTCTATAAATTGGGACACGAAATCACTCTGACAATTTACAAAGAAACCGGGAAATTTCCGAAAAGCGAATTGTTTGGATTGACGGCCCAAATGCGTAGGGCGGCGGTGTCCATAAATTCCAATCTATCCGAAGGGGTCGCGAGAAAAACAAACGGAGAATACAAACACTTTATAGGAATCGCAAGGGGATCCGCCTCGGAATTGAAATACCAAATAATTGTTTCAAAAGATTTGGGTTTCATGACCGAAGATGTGGCAAACAAATTGATAGGAAACACGGACAGGGTAAAAATGATGTTGTCAAAATTAATGCAAAGTCTTAACGAATCCCGAATCCCGAATCCCGAATCCCGAAAATGACGAAATTAAAAAACTATTTTCAAAGCGTAAGGAAAAATATGCCGCGGCACACGCAATGG
>JAISSM010000070.1 GCA_031273075.1 Rickettsiales bacterium | reverse complement strand
AGTTCAATACCACGCGCCTTTTGGCGGACGCGGCGGGCGGGGCGGTGGTGGGCGCTGCGGCGGGGATATTGACCAACGTTGCCATGAAAAAAGCCCAATTAAAAGCCGGCTATGAATCGGTCCAATGCACATTCGGCGACAACGGCGCGGCCCGCTTCGGCGAAACCTTCACCGTACGATAATAAAGTCCCCCTCCGTCGGAGGGGTGGTTGCGCAAACATGCAGAGCATGAGTTCCCCTCTATGGAGGGGTGGATTTTACGCGAAGCGTAAAAGACGGGGTGGTTGCGCGGGCTTGGAAAACCACCCCGGCGCTTCGCCCGTCTTCGCTTCGCTACGCCGAGGTTTCGCGCCACCCCTCCGACGGAGGGGAACTTAATTTGCTATCTGCCAATTGCTAACTAAATAAAAATCGCCCCTAAGGGCGATTTTTATTTACGTGGCGATTGAACGGCCGCCTGCGCCGCGGCAAGCCGCGCGATCGGAACGCGGAACGGCGAACAGCTTACGCTGTCCATTCCGATTCTGTGGAAGAACTTCACGCTTTCCGGATCCCCGCCGTGTTCGCCGCAAACGCCGAGGTGGATGTCCCGCCCCTTCGCGCCGCGCGCTTTGATGACGGCGTCCACGATAAGGGCGCCGACGCCGGCCTGGTCTATGCTTGCGAACGGATCGGCGACGTAAACTCCGCGCGCGCGGTATTCGTCAAGGATTTTTCCGGTGTCGTCGCGCGACATTCCCAAAGTGGTCTGCGTAAGATCGTTGGTCCCGAATTCGAAGAACTCGCACGATTCCGCGATTTCGTTCGCGACGACCGCCGCGCGCGGAAGTTCGATCATGCTTCCGACCGAATACTCGACGGTTTCCTTAGTTTCTTTGAACAGGGCCTTCGCGGTGGCGTCGATGACGGCCTTTACTATGTCGACTTCCTTCCTGCTTCCGACCAAGGGCACTTCGATTTCCGGAATGACTTTCACCCCGGCTTTTTTACATTCGATTGCGGCGGTAAGAATCGCGCGCGTCTGCATCTCGCAAATCTCGGGATAAGTGATGGCAAGGCGGCATCCGCGGTGCCCGAGCATCGGATTCGATTCGTGCAGTTCCTCCGCGCGCTGTTTCACGAACGCAAGGTCGCGGCCGATGTGCTTCGCAAGTTCGGCCATCTCCGCGTCGGTGTGCGGAAGGAATTCATGCAGCGGCGGATCGATAAGGCGAATCGTCACCGGAAGCCCGTCCATGATATTGAACAGCTCTACGAAGTCGGCCTTTTGATACGGCAAAAGTTTATCGAGCGCCGCGCGCCGTCCGCCTTCGTCGTCGGCCAGAATCATCTCGCGCATATCCTGAATGCGGGACGGATCGAAGAACATGTGCTCCGTGCGGGCCAACCCGATGCCTTCGGCGCCGAATTCGCGCGCCTGTTTCGCGTCGCGCGGCGTCTCGGCGTTGGCTTTGACTTTAAGCTGTTTGATCTCGTCGACCCACGCCATAAGGGTGCCGAAGTTCCCGGTCATCTCGACGGACACTGTCGGAATCTTGCCTTCGATGATTTGACCCTTTCCGCCGTCTATGGCGACCCAGTCGCCTTCCTTGATGACGGCGCCGGAGGTCGTGGTCATCGTCTTGGCGGCGTAATCGATTTTAATATCGGCGCATCCGGAAACGCAGGGCGTGCCCATTCCGCGGGCGACGACTGCGGCGTGCGAGGTCATTCCGCCGCGCGCGGTTATGATTCCTTCGGCGGCGTCCATTCCGGCGATGTCTTCGGGGGAAGTTTCAAGGCGGATAAGCAGAACTTTTTTGCCTTCGCCCGCCCATTTTTCCGCGTCTTCGGAGTTGAACACGGCCTGTCCGACGGCGGCGCCGGGACTTGCCGGCAATCCGCTCGCGATGACTTTTTTCTCCGCCTTGGGGTCCAGCATCGGGTGCAGAAGGTGATTCAATTGCTCCGCGTCGACCTTGCAAACGGCTTCCTGCTTTGAAATAAGACCCTCTTCGACCATCTCGACGGCGATGCGGACTGCGGCGGCGGCGGTGCGTTTTCCGTTGCGGCATTGAAGCATCCACAATTTTCCGTGCTCTATGGTGAACTCCATATCCTGCATGTCTTTGTAATGCTTTTCAAGCTTTTCGCGCACGGAGACCAGCTCCGCGTACACGTCCGGCATCGCTTCTTCAAGCGACTTGCGCCCGGACTTGTCCTTGGACCTGGGCTGAGGGGTGCGAATCCCGGCCACAACGTCCTCGCCTTGGGCATTCAGAAGATATTCGCCGTAATATTTGTTTTCGCCGGTGGCGGGATCGCGCGAGAAACACACGCCGGTCCCCGAATCGTCGCCGGAGTTCCCGAACACCATGGCCTGGACGTTGACGGCGGTGCCCCAGTCGCCCGGAATGTTGTTAAGCTTGCGGTATGTGATCGCTTTTTTGGACATCCACGACCCGAACACGGCCCCGATGCCGAGCTTCAACTGTTCCCACGGATCCTGCGGCACGACCTTGCCGATCTCTTCGCCGATCGCGCGGAATTGTTTGACCAGTTCTTTAAGATCGTCGGCGGAAAGATCGGTGTCGGATTTATAACCCTTGTCCTCTTTCATCTTTTCCAAAGTGTGCTCGAACAAATCGATGTCGGCGCCGAGAACGACGTCCGAGAACATCATAAGAAAGCGGCGGTATGAATCGTATGCGAATCGCTCGTTCCCCGAAAGGGCGGAAAGGCCAAGGACGGTCTCGTCGTTAAGCCCAAGGTTCAGAACGGTGTCCATCATGCCGGGCATGGAAACGCGCGCGCCGGACCGGACGGAGACCAGAAGGGGATTTTTGGGATCCGCGAATTTCTTGCCCATAATGCCTTCGACGTGCGCGACCCCGTCCTCGACCTGCTTCATAAAATCGAACGGATATTTGTTGCGGTTGTCGTAGTAATAGGCGCAAACCTCCGTTGTGACGGTAAATCCGGCGGGCACCGGAAGCCCGACCAAATTCATTTCGGCCAAATTCGCGCCCTTTCCGCCGAGAAGATTTTTCATTTCGGCCTTTCCTTGGGCCGCTTTGTTCCCGAAAGTGTAAACCCATCTGTTGTTCATTTTCATATTTTTTTCCTTTAATTTTTTTTATTAACAATTAACTGTCGACGGTTGACTGTTGACTAATAAAATGGTTGCTTAAAAACAGCCCCTATATTATACTGACAACTTCCAAAACGCAAGAAAAAACAAAACCTGGACGAATCGGCTTGACAAAGACAATTCTTGTCTATATAATACATTTGTCATACCGCGGCTTGACCGCGGTATCCAGGTGATAAGCAGTCGTGCGAAGCGCGACGGCATTATTAAAAAAGGGATAAAGCATAATGAACGGTGAAGTTGCGATTTCGGCCGCCCCGCAGTGGGTCTTGGACATAGTGGCTCCGGAACGGGCGGAGGCGATGGCGGCGGCAAGGGCGGAAGCGCAAGAGGAGGCGGCGATGAAGGAAACGCGCGAAGAAGAGCGCGGGTATAACGCTTTTATGTCTTTGAACGACCACTGGGATTTTTTTAATATGACTAACGTAATTCCCCGGGCGTAAGCCCGAGGGATGTAGATTTCCCGAATCTTTTTTGCTATAGATGCTCTATGGAATTCAATTATGGCTCGCATTTCGTTTAT
>JAISSM010000029.1 GCA_031273075.1 Rickettsiales bacterium | reverse complement strand
TAATGAAACGGCTTAACCTTCGGAATCTCGGCATAGTTTCGACCGACAGCCGCACGACACCGCTTCGCCTTGGAGTGACCGGCATAGCGACGGGTTTTTCCGGCGTCGACATGGTTCGCGACATGCGCGGCGCGCCGGATATTTTCGGCAGGCCCTTAACCTCCACGCAGATAAACGTTATCGACGCCCTGGCGTCCATGGCCGTTTTGTTGATGGGCGAGGGGGCGGAACAAACGCCGATCGTTATTCTTCGCGGCTTTGACGGAATTCGATTCAGCGACGACGGGTGCATGGAGAAGTTCAAGATTTCCCCTGAGATCGATATTTATCAGCCGCTTTTGGACGTAATGATGCGCAAGTAAGCCGCCGCGTTACGTCACGGATACGCTGGTCTTGTTTCCCGCGCCGCGCTTGAATTCGATAACGCCGTCTTTTTTCGCGAACAGGGTGTGGTCCTTGCCCATGCCGACGTTGGTTCCGGGATGAACGGCCGTCCCGCGCTGACGCACGATGATATTGCCGGCAATGACTTTCTGTCCGCCGGATTTTTTAACGCCCAGCCGCCTTCCGGCCGAGTCGCGTCCGTTCGAAGTGCTTGATCCGCCTTTCTTATGCGCCATTTTATTTTCCTTTGTTACTTGATGTCCGTTATTTTGACCACGGTGATATGCTGACGATGACCGCGGGTGCGCCGATAGTTATGGCGCCGTTTTTTCTTGAAAATCGTGACTTTGTCCGCGCGCGTCTGCTCCAACACTTCGGCCGTGACTTTTGCCCCGGCAACCAGCGGCGCGCCTATTTTATCCCCAACCATCAAAACCTGATCGAAAGAAACCGTTTTGTCGGCGTTCAGCTTTTCGACCTTTATGATATCCCCGACCTTTACCCGATATTGCTTGCCGCCGGTCGCAAAAATTGCAAAAACATCGCTTACTGCCATATTAAACCCCGTTTTGTTGTAAATCTTATGCATTCTGGCATGTTAAACGCAAAAGTCAAGCAAATTTAGGGGAATGGTTACTTTTATTGACAAATGTATAACTTGGGCTATAATCAATGTATTAATAGGGGATAGTGGCGTGCGGCACAGCAACAAATTCTTGGAAGAATACAGAGATTCGGAAGCGGAACAAAGGACTTTCAAAGGCCCGGGAAATAAATATAATGGAATTTATAATATTCCGTTGTCGGGCAAAAAAGCGCACGTTATGGCGACCAATGTTCTCGGGTGGGAACACGTCAGCGTATCGTTCGGCGACAGGACGCCCACCTGGGAAGAAATGTGCGTTATAAAAAATATGTTTTTCGCGCCTTATGAAACTGTGTTTCAATTCCATCCCGCCGAAAGCGAATATGTAAATTATCACGAGCATTGCCTGCATCTGTGGAAGCCGATCGATCAGGCGATTCCCCTGCCCCCGTCCAAACTGGTCGGTCCCAAGAAGAAGTCTTTTTCAAAATAGACGACATTCATCGGCAAGATCGGCAAAACGGTTTCAGTTTATTACAACTGGTTGCCAGATTTTCGCATCCAAGACAGCGTTTTTCGCCGCATGCCGCGGCATTTTGGCAATTATGGTATAGATATATGCATTCGGGCATTTTTGTGATTACATGCACATCGTGCGGGAGTGTGAAAACTTTGGCGTCCTTGACGGTGCAATTGTTAAGGTCCGTGGAAACTTCATGGATCAGCTCTCCCCGAAAGTCCGTTTGATCCTTGGTCAGGTACCTCATAAGTTTGAGATAATTATTATAATTGTCTTCCGAAAGTTCAAAATCATCTCTGGGGTTGTCGGTATTAACATCCTTGGCGCCGAATATTAGGACGGGTATCATCGAGAATCCTTTTTAGTTGGTATGCCAATGTTATCTAAATTTTGCGATTTGTCAAGAAACGATAACAAGGGTCATTGAATTATAAGCGGCGAATGGGGATTTTCCGCTTGACTTTAATTAAATATTTACGTAAAATGCACCTGTAAGAACAGGGATAAATTGTGCCAAAAGCAAAAAAATATACGGCGGACGAGTTGATAAAAATTATCCTGGCGGACGGATGGCGCGAAGTTCAGTCAAGCGGAGGACACAGGCAATACAAACATGGTTTGAAGATCGGGCGCGTCACCATTCCTTATCACAAGGGCGTTATGCCTTTGCCGACGTCGAAAAGCATTTTGAAACAAGCGGGATTAAAAAAATGAAAAACAAAAGTTATATCGCTTTTATAGAACTTAAAAAAGAACCCGGCGTTGACGTTTTGGGCGCGGTGTTTCCCGACTTTCCCGGTTGCGTGTCGGTTGGGAAAACATACGGCGAGGCTTTTTGCAATGCGCACGAAGCTTTGGCGTTGCATATCTCCGGAATGCGCGCGGACGGTTTGGATATACCGCCCCCGCGCACATTGGAACAAATAGAGCTTGGATGGGAAGATTATGCGGATTGGGAAAACGGCAAATTTGCGGTTGCTTATATCGACGTTTTGCCGCCAAGCAAAAACAAAACGTTTACGATCTCTATGGACGTCGGACTTATGGCTGAAATCGATGCGCGCACAAAAAACCGCTCGGCATTTCTGGCCACGGCCGCAAGACAATATATAGGCGACGATAAAAGACTTATGGCATAAAAAACATCCCGCGCACGGGCGGGGATTTGGCAGTTGACATCCGCCGGTCAATAGTTCTATCATGCACGCGTATCGAAAAAAGGAGAAAAGATGAAAAAAGTATTAGCTTTGGGCGCCGCCGCCCTTCTGTTCGCGTGCGGGTCAGATTCGCCGTCGTCCGACGTGACTTTGTACTACATGCCCGGGTGTCCGTATTGCCATCAGGCGATAGATTTCTTCGACAAAGAGCTTAAAGGCGTTTCGGTCGAAAAGGTCAACATAACCCTCGGCGGCAAGGCCATGGAAAGGTTTTCCGCGGCGCTTGAAAAGTGCGGTTCCACGTCGCGCGGCGTTCCGCTTATGATAGTCAAGGGCGAATGCATCCAAGGTTTCGCGCCCGAAGTCGGAGATCGCATAAAGACGATCGCGGGGAAGTGATGGACTTCACGCTTTTCGATTATCTCTATATCGGCGTCGCGGTCGCGTCGACCGTCTGGGCCTTCGGCCGCGGCGGGGTTTACGAATTGGTCGCGACGATATCGTGGCTTGTCGCCGCCATAGTTTCAAGATTCGTTTCGCCCGAACTCAACGGGATTTTCCAGGCGATATTCAGTTTGCCGGAGCCGACGATCGGAACGCTTGTCGCGGCGTATTTCGTCGTGTTCTTCGGAGTGCTCGTCGTTTTCGGACTGTTCAACCAGCGGCTTCGCGATTGGGTTCAGGATTCGATATTGCAAATCACCGACAGGACGCTCGGCGTCATATTCGGAATTTTGCGCGCCATCATCGTCATGGGAATTTTATACTGGGTCATGCTTTGGTATTACGACGGCGCCGCAAAGCCGACATTCCTGACCTCTGCAAAGACGCGGTCGGTGATGCAGATGACGGCCGTGAAACTTAACGAATGGTTCGTGCCGGGAAAGAACAGGCTTCTCGAAGAAGACGTCGCCGGCGCGAAAAAGGCCGAGGATCTGTACAACAGTCTTATAGAGCCCGCGATAAAGGCCGCCGCGGCCGTCCCGGATTTGCAAGGCGCGGGCGCGCCGGGCTCGGCCGCCGCGGATCCGGAGAACGACGGCACGGGGTATAAGGAGTCCGAGCGCAACGCGCTGGAAAATCAGTTATTACAGCTGGACAACACGCCGGAGTTTAGTGACGAGGAAGAAAAATCATTATAATAACGCATCTACTTGGCGTTTGCTCGCTTTTGGCTCGGTCATGTACGCTCAAAGTACACTCCCTCGCCAAAAACTTCGCAAGCCGCAGTATCTGCGTCATTCTAATGATTTTTCACTAAATGGCGGGTGTGGCGTTTTTACTGGGCAACGCCCAAAACCTGTCTTGCGATTTCGGAACGCCAGGCCTTGCCGTTGGACCTGCGCATATTGTCGACAAATTCGCG
>JAISSM010000030.1 GCA_031273075.1 Rickettsiales bacterium | reverse complement strand
GCCAAATCGGACGCGGATAAAATCTTCGCCTCGTCTTTTATATCCATATAAAAATGCATAAACGCACGGTGTTCTTTTACCAGCTCCGACAACGGCGGCGCATAGGATTTTGTCGAAATTTCGACCGGCGGCGTGATCATCCCTTTCGACAAACCCGCGCCGCAGTATCCTGGCCCGACGAAATCTATGACAAGGGATTCCGCGTCCGTGAACGTTACGGCCATGGCGCCGCGGAAATTATACCTGTAATCGCTCCATACATTAAGCGCCGGGACGAACCCGGCGGCAATATCTTTGCGAAGTATTTCGACCACCGCACGGGCGTCCTCGGGAAGCCCGGCGTGCGACGGCGGAAGATGGGGCGCGCCGACTTTATCCAGACGAATACCCATGACATTCATGCCTTGCGAATGCATGCGGCGGAAAAATTCCGTTATCTCTCCATGCAAAACCGCATCGCTTTTGCGCCCGTCCACAAGCATCGCATCCTGGGACGGCAATCCCGTTTGATAAAGCGCGACCGCGCCGTTCCATCTGTGAAGCCCCGGAACCTTCAACGCTTCAAGCGCGCCGTGATCTTCCGGCGAATAACTGGAAAGCATGGTCGGATAATTCATATCGGCGGATTATAATACATATGATTGATGCGAATCAAGCGGCTTGCATAAGACCGCCAAATGCGTTATATTTCCCCAAAATGAGAAAATTACTCTATTCATTCTTCATTCTTCATTCTTCATTCTTCATTGCGGTTGCGCCCGCCGCGGCCGCCGTCATAAATAACATATCCGTCTCGGGCAACCGTCGCATGGATGACGAATCCGTCCGAATATTGGCGGAAGTGAAACCCGGCGACAA
Organism: Rickettsiales bacterium; assembly: GCA_031273075.1. GTDB lineage: Bacteria > Pseudomonadota > Alphaproteobacteria > Rs-D84 > Rs-D84 > JAISGC01. The sequence goes on along the minus strand of JAISSM010000030.1, from coordinate 2,751 downwards.
TATAAAACCAAGCGACCTTAACGACATCGCGAAACGGCTTCAAAACGCGGGATATTTCTCGTCCGTGACCGCGCGATTGGACGGCGGATCGCTTAAATTGAAGGTCGAAGAATCCCCGGTCGTGAACCAGGTGACGATAGAGGGCAACGACGAAGTGTCTTTGGACGATCTGAAAAAAGAGCTTAAAACGCGCCCGCGCGAATCGTTCAATGAATCGACGATCGGCGGCGACGTTCAGCGCATGCTGGTCCTGTATCAAAGAATGGGGCTTTACGGCACGAAAATAGAGCCGAAGAAAATAGAGCTTTCGAACGACCGCGTCAATGTTGTCTTTGAAATAACGGAAGGAAGCCCGACGCATATCAAAGACATAGACTTTGTCGGGAACAAGGTCTTTTCCGCGCGCACTTTGCGCGGACAAATCCTGTCGCGCGAACACGCGTGGTGGCGCTTTATGACTCAGTTCGACGTCTATGACGCGGACCGCATCGCGTACGATCAGCAATTGCTGCGCCAGTTTTACCTTAAAAGCGGCTATGCGGATTTCAAGATCCTGTCCGCGAAGGGGATATTCAACTCAGACCGCACGGAATACTCCGTCACGATAGAGGTAAGCGAGGGCGAACGGTTTGATTTCGGAAAAATAGAGATAAAAAATCCGTTCGCGGACGTTCCGGTCGACGAACTTCAGGGGGAACTGGCGGTCGAAACAGGCGAAACGTACAACATAGACCTTATCGAAAACACCATATCGAAACTTCGCGCGAAGGTCGCCGAATACGGATACGCGTTCATAAACGTCGACGTGATCCCGACAAAGAACGACGCCGATAAAACCATCGACATTACGTTCGACATACAAAAAACCAGCCGCATATACGTCAACAACATAAACATACTCGGAAACGTCCGAACGTTCGACTCGGTCGTGGAACAGTTGTTGTCGATCCGCGCGGGCGACCCGTTCTCGCTGAACGAAATCGAATCCGCGCGCCAGCGCATCATGCGGTCCCAGTTCTTCAAATCCGTCGACATGGTCCCGTCGCGCATCCCCGACACGAACCTTATGAATCTGGATGTCCGGCTTGAGGAACAGCCGACGGGCGAATTGACGGGCGGGCTTGGGTGGTCGAACATCAACGGGGTCATGATAGACGCGGGCATAGCGGAAAAGAACTTCATGGGCCGCGGCCAAATCGTGCAGATCCGGGGAAGCCTTGCCGAATATCAGAAACAGGCGGGCTTCAGCTTTACCGAACCCTACCTCTTCGGGCGCCAATTGTCCGGCGGATTCGACGTGAATTACACGGTCTACAAATACGGATCGCTGGGAAGTTTTTCCTATGACAGGGACAGCCTTGTCCTGGCGACAAGACTCGGGTGGCGCCTTACGGAACATTGGTCGCAAATGATGCGATTGTCCGCGGCGTTCGACCAGAATAACGACCTGCATTCAAGGGGATTGCGATCGGCGAACCTTTACACGCTCGGCACGTCGTTAAGATACCATAACCTGAACACCAACTTCGCGCAGCAAACGCACACGGGAATCGTCGGGAATTTGTCCGCGGCGTACACGGGATTCGGAAGCACCGAGACGTTCGCAAGATACGGCGGCGACGTGACGGGCCTGGTCAAATTTTTCTCCGACAGGTGGCAGTTCAAAACGATGATGGAGTTCGGATATATAGACATGCTGGGCGGCGATTATTTGTCGCGCGTGTACAGATACTTCCTCGGCGGCGAAACCCTGCGCGGATTCGAGGTCGCCGGAATGGGAAACAGACACGGATATTATAGAACGTATGCATTGGGGGGGCTTTGGAAAATCAACGGGTCGACGCAAATAAATTTCCCGGTGTTCATACCGGACGAATACCAGGTGAAGGGGTTTGTGTTCGTCGATTATGGGATATTGGGCAAACCGCCGAAAATCGAGGAAGCGCCGTTTTACGGCCTGTACCCGCCGCATATAGATTCGGATTTAAGGGCAAGTTACGGAGTCGGAGTGTTCTGGAACACACCGATGGGCCCGCTGAATTTCAGTTTCGGCTGGCCGTTTGTAAGTAAAACCTACGACCGGGAACAACGCTTCCTCCTCTCCTTCGCCCACCAATTTTAACCGAGCGAAGCGAGGGCTTAAAATTGAGTGCCTCGGCTGTTGCGCAAGCAACAGACGGGCCGCCCACACCCACAGAGCACAAGTTCCCCTCCGTCGGAGGGGTGGCGCGAAGCCTCGGCGTAGTGAAACGAAGACGGGCGAAGCGCCGGGGTGGTTTTCCAAGCACGCGCAACCACCCCGTCTTGCTCGCCAAAGGCTCGCAATCCACCCCTCCATAGAGGGGAATTTTAATCCACAATCCTCAACCCGCCGACGATCATGGAGGCGGCCGGAACAGCCTCGGCGTTCTCATAAAAGGGAAACCCGATATACATATCTATATTGTTATAGGCGTCCTTGCACCCGTCGCGGTTCTTTTTATTCTTTACTTCAAGCATTATCTTGTCGCGCAGATCGTACCATTGCGCGCGCGTGATCAAAACGGCCGGCCCCTGCCCCCCGTCCTTTGTGATGTAATGCATGGTATATTTGTTCCTGTCGACGCAAAGCCGCCCGTCTTCATTAAACTTGTTTTTACCCAAACCAAATACGGCGCCGAAAACATTTTTATTCATGTAATCGTTGACCGTCGCCAAATCGGAACGACGGCAGTCGGCGTAACAGTTATTGAGTATATCCCACGTTTCATA
>JAISSM010000053.1 GCA_031273075.1 Rickettsiales bacterium | reverse complement strand
ATACGCACTGCTGTCCAGTGCGCCAGAAACGGACGACACGGATTTTACCATTAAAAGATTCGCGGACATAGTGAACAAGGACCTTAACGGCATGCTGGGGAATTTCGTTTCGCGCGTGTGCAAACTTACTGAAAAGCATTTCGGGTCGAAAGTCCCGCCCCGCGGACAAAAACCGATTTCGCCGGAATTGGAAGAAACGATAAATGAACGCCTTAAAGATTTGACGGCCGCGCTTAACGATTGCGAATTCAGAAACGCGGTGGCGGCACTCCGCGCGCTTTGGGCCGCGGGGAACGAGTTCATAACCAAAACCGCGCCGTGGGATCTGGTGAAAACCGACAAGGAATCGGCGGGCGCAACGCTTAACGAATGTTTTCAATTGATTGATTTTTATACAAGAATAAGCGCCCCTTTCATTCCGGGAACGGCGCAAAAAATGCAAGATATTTTCCCGAATCCCGAATCGCGAATCCCGAATCGCGATTTGTCGTGGCCGGAAAAATACGAACGAAGGATCGAAGACGGAGAATCGTTTACAGTTCCGGAAAATCTGTTTGAACGAATCGACGACGACAAAATCGCCGCAATGACCTCAAAATACATCAGCTAACCCTTGCAGAGCCTAAGTTCCCCTCTATGGAGGGGTGGCGCGAAGGGTCTCGGACCCAAGCGCCGGGGTGGTTTTTACTACCTGCTGCTTGCTATCTGCTATCTGTTAACGCCTTTCTAATATCCATAACTTTCTGCAGTTTCCGCTGGGTCTCGGCGTCAAGAGGGAATCTGAACTTCGGTTTGAATGTCGGCGGGTTTTTATCTTTCCAGTATTTTTTTATATGTTCCTCCCATTCCTGATTATACTTTTTGGACAAATCGTCCGGGGAGGTGTAACCGTATTTAATTATCGCAAGGATCTCGCTCTCCATCCAGCGCGGCCCGAAGAACTTAAAATTCCACCACTCGGGATCCTTGTGATACGGATCGGACGGATGCGTGTGTATTTGAACCTCTTTGACCGGAATGATTTTGATCGGAATGTCGAACTTTTTAAGAACATGGCTTGCCGTAAGATAAATGCGTTTTGCGGATATCTCGGCCGCGATTATGACAAGACCGTCGGCGCGATTAGGCCCCTTGAAAAACTTGTCGTATGTGCCTTGGCCGTCCGCGTGCAGAAAGAATTCGGGAACGGAAACCGGCGCGGTGTCCAAAACGACCTTGCCCGCCGCTTTAAGCCGGGCGACCGTGAGCGGGGCTTCTTTCTTCTTAAATCTTTCCCAAATCAATTCCGCCGCCGGACGCCGCAGTTCCGCGCGTCCTTTTTTGCCGAACGGCATAAACACTTCGCTTATTAAACCTTGGTCGCCGAATTGAAACCTGTTCCACGCCGCGAAAGTGTTGCACGCCAAAAATTCAAGATTAAATTTCTTATAGGCCGCCGAGGGCCCGCCTGAAATCAAAACGCCCGCCGCATCGTTAAGGTCCGCGATACGCGACAATTTATACGCCGTAAGGTGATTGGCCAAAGGATAATCGACAATTTGAACCAGCATATTTTTCACGGGTTCCTCCCACTTTGTCGGCAGGTCAAGCATTTTTGGATAATCGAACATCAAGTCCTCGACCGCCGCGACGTATTCGCCCGTCAGTTTTGGCGACTTCGGCAGTATTTCTTTTCCACTTTCCACACGTTTAAGCATTTTGACCCCTTGATGATTACACAATTTTAACCCATTTCCCCATTTTGTCAAGCCGCCAATTTTCACCGAGCGAAGCGAGGGCTGAAAATTGAGCGCCGCGGCTGTTGCGTAAGCGACAGACGGGCCGTCCAAACCCGCAGAGCCAAGTTCCCCTCTATGGAGGGGTGGCGCGAAGCCTCGGCGTAGTGAAACGAAGACGGGCGAAGCGCCGGGGTGGTTTCATAAAAAAACAACTCGTTGTTTTTTGTCATTCCCGCGAAGGCGGGAATAGGGCCCCATAAAGCACGCGGGGCAACGCCCCGCGACAATCATTGTTCATTGTTAACTGTTAATTGTTAATTGTTGCATCCCGGTTTTTATCTGTTACAATAAAAAGTTATGAAAAACGACCCGCACTCCGGTTTTATTGCGATCATAGGGCCCACGAACGCGGGCAAATCGACCCTGCTCAATACCATTATGGGGCGCAAAGCCGCGATAGTTTCGCACAAAGTCCAAACCACAAGGACGAAAATCCGCGCGGTGAAAATGATCGGAACGGCTCAGCTTATCTTTGTGGACACGCCCGGAATATTCCGCCCGAAACGCCGGCTTGACAGGGCGATGGTCCGCGCGGCGACGGATTCCATGGCCGAATCGGACGCGACGGTGCTTTTGATCGACGCGACGCACGGCGCGACGGAAACGGTCAAGGGTATTATCGAACGCGCGAAAACCGCCGAAAACTTTTTCATTGCGATCAATAAAGTCGACGCGGTGAAAAAGGAAACATTGCTTCCGTTGGCGAAAGAATTGTCGGATCTGGCGCCGGATAGCGCGATATTTATGATCTCGGCCGAAAAGAACCAGGGCGTCGAACCGATGCTGAACGCGCTTGCCGACGCTATGCCGGAGGGCCCGTACCTGTTCGACGGGAAAGACGCGCTTGACGTTCCGGACGCGTTGTGGCTTGCCGAAATAACGCGCGAGAAAATTTACCGCTTTATGCATCAGGAACTGCCTTACCATATCCATGTCGCGACGGATAAAATGGAGGCGGACGACGAGGGGGTTTTGGAAATATCCCAAACGATTCATGTCAAAACGGACGGTCATAAAAAAATGGTGATCGGGAAAGGCGGGGAAACCCTTAAAAAAATCGGAACGCTTGCGCGCCGGGAAATCCAGGACGAATGGGGCGTCAAGGCGCGGCTTCGATTGTTCGTGCGGGTGGAGGATTGGGAAGAAAATAAGGAACACTATGAATCTCAAGGATTGTCTTATGTTTGACGATAATAAAATAAAGAACGCGCAAAGCGTCGTGATAATCGGCCATAAAAATATGGACGGGGACGCGCTTGCCTCGGTGATAAGCATGGGGCATTTTTGCCGCAACGAATTCGGCAAAGACCCGATACTCGTGTTCGAAGGCGTGATTCCGGACAACCTCCGCTTTCTTTCGAACGGCTGGTGGCTTAGAAAGGCCGAGGATATAAAGGACACGGTATTCGACCTGGCTATATTGCTGGATACGGCGGATATGGCGACGATGATGGATGAAGAGGGGCGCGCGCTTGTCAACAATGCGAAAGACAGAATAAAAATCGACCACCACCAGAACAGCAAGGAAATCGACGGGTTCAATATCATTCTGCATATGGCGGCGACGTGCGAGATCATCACGAATATCGCCTTGGAGAAAAATTGGAACATCACCCGCCATATAGCGCGCTTTCTGTATGCGGGCATCTATGCCGACACGGGCGGGTTCGTCCACGATTACGTGACGCCCGATTGCATGCGCACGGTCGCGAAACTTATGGAGACGGGCCTGGATCATTCCGAAATCGTCCGCCGCATCAACGAAAAGAGGCGCGAGACTTTCT
>JAISSM010000036.1 GCA_031273075.1 Rickettsiales bacterium | reverse complement strand
ATCTATGATCTTGACGATAGGCGGAATATTGGCGCCGTTTATCTCGACAAGGTCGAGGCCGGCCTCGATCGCCATGCCGAGCGCCTGCGCGGTCGGCATCACGCCAAGGTTCTTTCCGTCGCCGGCGATAAGCTGAACGGATTTGGAAATTATGCGGTTGTTTACCCGGGGGCCCGCGTCCCGTCTTCTGTCGTTGATGTTATTCAAGTTCTGCCTCTTTGGTTGTTGGTTGACTCATTCTAATACCTGCGCCTTTTTCCCGCAACAGTTTTCTGGCCCCCTCCAAAGCGGACTTCGCGTCGCCCGCCGGAACAAAAATACTGTCGGCTTTGACCCGCCCGCGTTCATCCCGATATTTTATCCTAAGCGCGCGAAGAGATGGATTGTCCGGAACATGCGATATGTAAAACCCGTCGTCGTTCGGCGAAATTATTTTTATATGCGGGGAAAATTTGGGATCAAGCCATTCCAGAATTTCGCGCATGGCGTCTTCGGACACGGCGACGCACCCGGCGGTGGGCCTGTCCCCGACATGCATAAATATCGCGCTTCCGAAACCCCTCTTTGGCGAATCGGTATTGTATTCGATGACAAATCCATACTTATAGGCGCCTATGTTCATCTCTTCGAACGATTTGCATCCGGGAACGCCGCGCTTTTGCAAAGTGTTGTAAAACTTTGATTTTGAATCGTCGCACCAAATATCTTGATCCGTCATGACTTGATAGGGAACTTTTGCGTCTATGCCGGAATCGGCCCCGAACGCGCGCTTTATATTGAACACGCCGATGGGGGTCTTCATATCGCCCTCGGATTTCAAGGTGGTTGCGCCGGCCTCGCCGACAAATCCCGGAAATGTTTTAAGCAATTGGTTGTTGTGATATAGCTCTATAACAGCGTGCGAATCGTTGGCATCCGGAACGACAACGCGAACCTGCTGGCGCCCTCCGTCTTTCGCGTACTTCCGCGCGGCGTCGGCAAACGCCTTGAAAATTTTACAGTCCGGATTCTCGACCGCGCAGTCCGCGGCATTTTTTTCCGGATGCCATTGCACGCCCAGAACAAATTCGTTCCACGGGACGATGGGTTCGATCGCTTCTATGCGCCCGTCGTTAGAGACCGCCGAAACACTGAATTCCCCGATCCCGGAATCTATAACGCTGTTGTGATAAGAGTTCGCGTCGATTTCTCTTTCGCCGACAATTTTGTAAAGCGCGCTCTTCGGTTGAATTTTTATCGAATGAATATTTCCGTCGTTATGAAAAACTTTCGGCGCGCCGATATTTATTCCGCTGGAAAGCCGACCGCCGAGAAAGATGCCCAGCTCTTGCGCGCCGGCGCAAATCCCCAAATACGGAAGCCCGTAATTTTTCGCATAGTCTATGACGACTTGATACGCATGGGCGCGCCGCATATCTGCGGGACTCGCTTCTTCATTATGCCATTCGGCGCTTACTTTGTGAAAATCGCCGAACGCGCCGCCGACGGCCATGATTGCGACGGGATTTATCTGACGAAGACGCGCGCCTACGTCGGAATACGGAACGAACATCGGATACAATCCCGCGGCGCGAATCGAATCGATATACGCCTCGTCTATATAATAACGATCGCCGGCGGAACCGAGAAGCACTGCGACGACCGGAAGATTAAGAACGTTCTTTTCAATGTAAATGCCGGACGCATTGTCGGCGCGGCCCTCGGAAATATAATAAGCCGAATCTTTTTTGCAATACCGAAGCTCTGCGCCGTCGTCCCCGCACGAAGAAAGAAGAAACAAAGAAATCAAAACACAAATTCTATTCATTCGGTCTTTTTATTTTAACGCGCCGACACAGGCCGAACACGACCCCGCCGCACTGCGCCAAAGCCGCGTGTGGCAAAACCCGACCGTTGACGACACTATACAGCAGAGAATCCTTGGAATCAAGTGTTATGGAGTTTTGTTGGGCGCTATTTTACGGTCATAAAGGGTATGATTCCGAATAATCGCCAAATTGTCTTATTGGATTTCCTCCGCTCTACGAACAAGGGGAATAAACCGAACAGCATGTAACGGATCTTTTTCTTTTCCGCCATAAGCATATGCAAAAACAGTCCCGATTCGTTCTCGTCGGACAAATACTTGGCATAAACCGGCTCGATCCCGGCATATGCGTCCGGCCGCTTGCATTTTGCAAACATTTTGATTGCGGATAGAATGACGAATATCCGCGCTTGTATAGAGCCGTTGAAACGAAACAACTTCAACAAACTGTCCATGCGCCCTGCGAAACTTACATCGTAATCCTTTCCATCAAGACCGATTTCATTGATAAAATCGACAATCATGTTAAAGCTGACGATGGAACCTTTTATTTTTTTACAGTCGAGAACGGCGGAACATAACGAACCGGGATGTCTTAAATACCAATAAAAAGCATCTTTCACGATTTCTATCTTATTTGCCGTAAAAACGGCCTTTGTTATGAATACTTCGTCTTCGCCATTGCTGGTGCCGGCGGGATAAACGATATTATGTTTTTTCAGCATATTCCGCCTGCATATGGCGGTCGTATGGGATATGCACCAATGGTGGCGGTCGTCGGCTTTCTTGATCCGGATCGGCTGTCGTTGTATCCTCCCGTCAAAATCTATCAATCTGTACAGGCCTTTTATAACATCCGCGCCGGTCTCCGCGGCGCGCCCGTAAAGTTTTTGATAGAAATCCAAATCGACCCAGTCGTCCGGATCGACAAAGCCGACATATTCTCCCGCGGCGACCGCAAGCCCGTTGTTTCTTGCGGTCGAAACCCCTTGGTTTTTCTGATGAATGACTTTGATCCTTCCGTCATTTTTGGCGAAGGAATCGCATATTTCGCCGGATTTATCCGGACTGCCGTCGTCGACCAGTATGATTTCGATATCCTTCAAAGTTTGCCCGACAAGCGAATTCAGGCACTTCGGCAGATACTCTTCCGCATTATAAATCGGCACTATGACCGATACTTTCGGATCATTCATCTTCGCCCCGTTAAATTTTCAAACAAACAAAAACCGCCAAGAAATGGCGGTCGGGGAGTTAACAAAATCAATCTAAGAAAGACCCCGCCAGTCTTCGGGAAACCCTGTTTTATAACCGACGGCTCCCCGACCGAAGACGGGGCATACAATAAGGGGCGCATTCGCGCCGCATATTGTGCGGGATCCGATATGTTTTCACACACCGCTTAGATTGGGCTTGTTAATGCCCCGAACCCACATCCCGATGGATTCGGCAGAAGTATAAACCTATAAAGAAAATTTTGCAAACATTATTGTTGCTTGCGCGATAAAGAAATCAAAACATCGATCCTATTCAACACGCCATTCCCATACTTCAATTTACGGTTGCAAAAATTATTAGAATGATGCAGATACTGCGGCTTGCGCAGTTTTTGGCGAGGGAGTTTACTTTTGGCGTAAATGACCGAGCCAAAAACAAGCAAACGCCAAGTAGATGCGTCATTATAATAATTTTTTGGTCGGGGCGAAAGGATTTGAACCTTCGACCTCTTGCACCCCATGCAAGCATTCTACCAGGCTGAACTACGCCCCGACAATCCCGTTTGTTGCGACGATATCCGCGCCGTCCTGAAAGAACGACCCGCCGGCCTCGCGCACTAAAAGTTCTCCGGCGCACACCTCCGCGAAATCCGACGGCGGCAAACGCGCGATATCGAATTTTCCGGCCGCGACGAACGCCAGGTCCAGGGCCGGACATCCGCTGTCGCGCCCGAAAGCGTCTTTATTTTTCGAAACGCGGAGACGCTGAGAATGAAACGGCGCGTAAAGAAAGGCGCCTTCGCCGGCCTCGGCGTAATAAAGGCGGTCTTCGATCGGGGAATAAACCAGCCCTATCTTTGTTTCGCCGTTTACGGACAGCGCCAAAGTTATCGCGAAATGCGAAATCCCGCGCACGAAATTCTCCGCGCCGGAAAACGCAAGGACGAATTCGTCGCGCACACTGCTTTCGGACTCTTTGGAAACGTTGGGGGTCAACAGCCCGGCGCTGGGCCGCACAAGGGAAAGATCGGACAGGATCAACTGCTCTATGCGCTCTTGCGCTTTTTTGACGAACCCGCGCGCGCCGGTCAAAGATTGCTGAAGATTTTCGACTTCCCCGAAATCGCGGCGAAGCCCGTCCGCGACGCGCCGAAGGGCCATGAACATTTTGTTAAGCTCTATCGACCCGCGAATGATTTTTTCGAATTCTGGCATCAGAACTTAAAACCAGAGAACTTCTTTTTGAATTCTTCCGCGCGCTGGCCGCGATCTTGACGCGCGCGCTGCCCCGTCCAGGCGGGATGATTAAGATTGTCGACGGCAAGGGTCAGGTCTTTGGAAGACGTCGAAAACATCTCGACAACCTTGCCGTCGGACATGGTGACCTTTATCTTGTTATACTCCGGATGAATGCCTTTCTTCATAATTTATCCTTGCACGTTTCACGGGATTATATCAAGAAATAGACCAAAGTCAATAGTCCGCGCGCACAAAGAACAGCCCGCTTGCCGGCGCTGTCGGCCCCGCCGCGGCGCGACTTTTGGCGTTGAAAATCGCATTTATATCGAACGGCTTTCCGCGCCCTATTTCGACCAGGGTCCCGACAATGTTGCGAACTTGATGATGAAGAAACGACCGCGCGGAAAATTCGATTACTATGCGCGAACCGTCGATGATCTCCACTTTGTCCATGGTCTTTACCGGCGATGCGGCTTGGCATTCGGCCGCGCGGAACGAGGTCCAGTCGTGCGTTCCATGCAAAAGCAGGGCGGCCGCGCGCATTGCGGAAACATCAAGTGCCTGCGGAACCCACCACACGAATTCCTTGTCCAACACCGGGGGAAAATCCTGATTCGCTATGACATACTTGTAACGCCGACCCTTGCAACCGAATCGCGCGTGCCAATCATCCGAAACGCATTCGCACGACACGACCGACACGGGCGAATTCGCCAAATAAAAATTCAACGCTTTTTTAACAACTTCATTGCTACCTGCTACCTGCTCTTTGCTATCCAGATCAAAGTGCGCCGGCATCTCGATCGCATGCACGCCCGCGTCGGTGCGCCCGCACGGAACGACTTCGGCACGTTCGCCTGAAAATTTGAATACGGCGTCCTCGACCAAAGATTGAACGGACACGCCGGCCGGATTTTTCTGAAAACCGATCAGCCCCGTCCCGTTGTATTCAAGATTCAATCGAAAACGCATTTATTTCTCTGACCGTTCATAAAGTCCGCCCAAGACATCGGCTTTTTTCCGTCCGGCTGAACACGGATGATTTTAAGTTCGCCGCCCTCTATCCGTGTCGAAAGAATTTGAACGCCGATTCCGTTAACGGTCGCGCGGCCGCCTATGGCGCGAACCTGGTTGTGAATTTCGCGCGCGGATTTTTTCCAATCTATCGATGTGTCGGCGCCGATTTCTTTTTTTGCGAACGTCGGCTCTCCCGATTGCGGCACCGGAGGCCATGCGGCGGGATCATCCAAAAACCTGCACAGCATTTCGGCCGCGATCGCACTTGCTTTTACGCGAACCTCGTCGGTCGTCTCGTTTTCGCCGATAGGAAATTTTTCAAGCATTAAAATATCGCCCGTGTCCAATTCCAAAGCCATCTTTTGCAAACAAACCCCGCTTTCGACGTCGCCGTTAAGAATGGCGGCGGCGACCGGATTCGCGCCGCGGTATTTTGGAAGCAGACTGTAATGAACGTTCAGACACGGGGCGAAATCCAAAACGTCCTGCTTTAATATGACGCCGTACGCGGCAACGATTATAAAATCCGGACGCGGCGCCTTTTCAATTTCTTTTATATCTGTGTAAACGGGAATGCCGCGCGATTCGGCCCAAACGTGAACGGGGGACTTTTGCACTTCCTGCTTGCGACCGACGGGCTTCGGCGCGCGGGTGAATACCGCGACGACATCATGCGCACACGCGATGCGGTCGAAAATGGGAGCGACGAACGAGGGCGTCCCCATAAGTATGACTTTCATTTTTTCTTCTTCACTTTTCTCATGACCATCTCGCGCTTGGCGCTTGATAAATAGTCTATGAATAAAACGCCGTCAAGATGATCTATTTCATGCTGCATGACGCGCGCGGCGAAACCGGAGAATTTTTCTTCATGCCGAACACCGACCTCGTCGATCCATTCTACGACGACGGATTCGAATCGCTCCAAATCGACGAACACGGGCCCGTCCTCGCCTTGAACGGACAAACAGCCCTCGCTCATTACAACACTGTCGTCGCCATGCGATATGATTTTCGGATTTATGGCTTTGAATATTGGGCCGCCGCGCTCCGCCATGAATACCAGCATGCGAAGCGGAACTCCGACCTGCGGCGCGGCAAGACCGGCGCCGGCTTCCCTTTTCAAAATATTTTCCATCTCGGAAAGAACATTAAGAACGTCGGCGCTGATCACGGAAACTTCATCCGCGCGCGCGCGCAAAACCGGATCGCCGACGAAACGAAGGCGCACGTCATTCACTGTCGCTTCCCTTTGCATCGGAGTCGAACGGGATCGCGATTTTTTTATTCGACGCTATGCCGGACTTCTTTTTGATTTTGTCGATCCAGCCGGACATGTTGCCGCTTCCGGCGCTAAGCCTGTTTTTCGCCTCCGCATAGGACTTGCTCGCGGAATTCAATTTGTCCTCGACGTCCAGAAAACTTTCCGTAAACCCGACGTATTTTTCATAAAGCTTGTTCACCATATCGACGACTTCCTCGACGTTCTTGTCGCGCCGATCTATTTTCAACAGCGTGTCGACAGTGCGCATCATCGGAAACAATAAAGACGGAGTGGCCAATGCGACGTTGTTCTTGAACGCGTATTGAAGCAAACCCGGGTCCTCCTCCATGGCGGCCAAATATCCGTGTTCGAGGGGCATGAACATAAAAACATAATCCAGTTGCGAATCTTTAAGTTTGCTCTGATAATCTTTGGCGCTAAGCTCGTCGATATGATTCTTTGTTGCGGCGACGAATTCCTTTATGTATTTTTTTCTGTCAATGTCGTTCTCCGCGTTGGCGTACCTGACAAAACTTTCAAGGGATAATTTGGAATCTATAATAACGCGGCGCCCGCCAGGAAGATTAAGAACATAGTCGGGCCGAACCGCGCCGGAATCGGAGCGCGAAAAAACTTCCTTATCGTACTCGCGCCCTTCCTCGAACCCGAGAATTTCGAAAATACGTTCAAGTTGAAACTCGCCCCAGTTGCCTTGCTGCTTTTTGTTTTTAAGCGCGTTGGTCAACTCGAACGCCTCTTTTTGAAGCGCCCGGCTCTGCTCGATCATCAATTTCATATTGTCGGAGAAACTTCTTTTATTGTCGACGGAATCTTTAAGAATTTCTTTTATCTGCCGGTCGAAATTTTCTTTAAGCCTCTCCATCTGCTCCGCGACCGGCCGCACGGTCTTGGCTTGCTCTTCCGCGACGGACTTTTTTTGCGATTCTAGAAGCTCGGCCGAAATCGCCTTGAACCTGTCTATAAGACCGCCGTCGTTCAGCATCTTGAACTTTGCCTCGGCCTCGGCCCTTTCCGCGATAAGACGATTGATTTCGACTTGATTGCCCCTGCCCGGCTTCAAAATCCACGCAATGACCGCGCCGCAAACAAACCCGATAAAAAAAGCCGCCGAAATATCCATCCGGCGATTATACCGCATAAAATAAAATTTTCAATGACCCGCTCTTAAATCTTTGCATCCGTGAACACGAGGGCGATGGCGCCCCCTGCGGACTTGATGAACCCCAGCGCGAACAGACACAGCGCGACCCGGTGCCCGAACGTTATATTTATCCCGTTGAACGATCCCGTCGGCAACAACTTCCGAACCGCGCGCGCGACCGTGCGTAATTGGCGCCACAGGTCTTTTCTGTATTGCGCGTACATCTTTCCGGGCCTCGATTGAATCTTACGCATAACATTTCCTATATACAGCCGAAGAAACATATACGCGTATTTCTTTACAAACGCCGCGTATTTTTCCCCGCCGTTGTCCGGAGTCTTTACAAACGCGGCAAAGCTGTTCATAACACCTATGACGTCGCCGGACACGTCGCGGTTCTTGTCCGCTATGACGGACGTGGCGGATGACCTGTAATATATCGCCATATTGCAGGTGATCGCTCCGCATTGCACTTTGGCATAAAGCCGCAACATAAACTCCACGTCCTCGTATGGGTAAATATCCGTCCTGAACCGTAATCCGTTTATTGTTTCCCGCTTGATAAGTTTGCCCCAAACCGTGACAAGGGCAAGATTGTCTATCGCGCCGGTAAAGACATCCGGTTCGGCATACGAATCGAAACTGAACGTCGGGGGTAAAAAGTTCGCATTGTCCGGAATGCGGAACCGCCCGGGAACTTTGGTATAGTTTCCGACCACCATGTCCGCGCCTGTTGCGTCTTGAATGGTCGTCATGCCTTCGATCGCGGTCGGATGAAGCATATCGTCGGCGTCAAGGAACATGATAAAATCGCCTTTGGAAAATTCTATGCCGCGATTACGGGCATTGCCTACGCCGCCGTTACGGTCCAAACGATGGCAGAGTATGCGATCGTCTTTTGCGGCAAGGGATAAAATAAGTTCCCATGAATCGTCCGTGCTCGCATCGTCTATAATGACAAGTTCCAGATCCCGAAACGTCTGAGCGCGAACAGAGTTTATGCAATCGGTCAGATATCGCGCGTTGTTATAGTTCGGGATTATGACGGAAACCAATGGCATTTTATAGATAGGCGACGGCGGCCTTGCATTCCTGCATCATCTTGCTTGCGTTTGCCATATTGACGGTCGTGACGTTTGCCGGCATTCCGCCGCACGCGGTCTTGGCCTTTACCAACGCCGCTGCCTGCGCCGGAACGCTGGTTGTATTGCAGGCGGTGTTGCCGCCCGCCGTTGTCTTTACATCTTCTATATAAAATATCATTTTGTCTCTGATACTGCCCGCTTCGATCATTATAAAATTATGCTTGTTGCATACCTTGCCGGCATTCTGGGAAAACGATATCATCCCCGTTTGAGCTGTTCCGGTAACGTCCATCCCGACCAGCCAAGTTCTTTCCTTACCATCCAATTGACCACCCTCATAAACCGCCTCATCCGGTGCGCTATGTTCCGCCCGTGATAATACGGGGGCCTTATTATAACCGCCTCCATCATATTGCGTATACCTAAGATGAAAACCGCAATCACTTATATTCATTCCGGCCTGAGTGGATATACCGGTATTGTCCTTTATGAATTGCGAAAGATTGTATCCTTGCCCGGCGGTGACGATAACCGACGCCTGCTTGAAAATTTTTCCGGTATACGGAATATTGAATACGGCGTAATCTGAACTGGATGTCCCGATTGCCGTGCTTGAGGAATTCACGGCTGCGGCCACCGATGCTGCTATGCCGGAAACATTCGCAGAAGCCGAAGCCCGCGCCATCGGTTTTAAGCCCGGTTTTACGGATGCGGCGGCGGCCCCATTCGCCACCAAAGCCAATAGAGCCCCGTATGACATGACCTTCGCCGACTTCCTCATATTAAGTATCCTTTTGTTAAAAAACCGCCAAGGAAATGGCGGCCGGGGAGTTAACAAAATCATAATATAGAATGACCCCGCCGGTCTTTGTCCGTCTGCTTGCGCAGCCGAGACTGTTTTATAGCCGGTGGCTCCCCGACCGAGTCGGGGTTTGGCGACAAAAAAAGACGCTCCGCGTCTGTATTTTTTGTCGGGCGGATGTCGGCGCGATCGCTCGCGCAACCATATTATTGGCTTTGTTAAGGCCTCGAACCACATCCCTGTGGATTCGCAACAATTATGCCCCAAAACCAAAAACAAATCAAGAAAAAACAACCACACCCCCTGCCCCCTCCTTTCGGGGAGTACTGTCTCCCCCTCCTTGAGGGGGAGTGCCGCCTTTGGCGGCGAGGGGGAGCTCAAACACTTTTGTCATACCGCGGTTTAACCGCGGTATCCAGTAATAGGTACGCGGGGCAAAGCCCCGCGACGATATTTGCTACCTGCTACTTGCTAATTGCTAACTATTTATGTACTTTTTGGTATATTTTATGTGCATTTTATGCGCTTTTATGTACATTTTATGTACATTTTTGGTACATTTTATGTACATAAATAGTACATACTTTACCCACAAAACCCCCGAAAATTCAAATACTTATGGCTTTTTATTGACTAACGACTGCCCGCTGTGATAACCTTCCGGCTATGATTGAAAAGAAAAATCGCTATTCCGCGGCGGACATCCAGGTGTTGGAAGGGCTGGAACCCGTGCGCCTTCGTCCTGGTATGTACATAGGCGGAACGGACGAAAAGGCGCTTCACCACCTTCCGATAGAAATATTGGATAACGCGATAGACGAGGCTGTTGCCGGATTTGCGAAGAAAATAACAGTCGCGCTTTTGGATTCCAAAACCATAGAGATAGGCGACGACGGCCGCGGCGTCCCGGTGGACAAACACCCGAAATACCCGACGAAATCCGCGCTTGAGATAATATTTTCGATGCTTCATTCCGGCGGCAAGTTCGACAATTCGGTCTATAAAACATCGGGCGGTTTGCACGGGGTCGGGGCGGCTGTGGTGAACGCGCTCTCGGCCGAAACGACAGTGACGTCACGGCGCGACGGCTGGACCTGGACGCAGAAATTCGCGCGGGGCAAAACCCTCGGCCCGATCGAAAAGGTGGGGAAAACGACAGAGCGCGGAACGACGGTGCGCTTTACTTTGGACGACAAGATCTTCGGAAAAGACGCGGCCTTCAAACCGATACGCATATACCGCATGGCGCGCGCCAAGGCGTTTTTGTCGAAAGGGCTTAAAATAGAATTCTCGTGCAATCCGAATCTGATCACGGAGGATATGGGGCTTCCGGCGACTGCGACTTTTTATTACCCGAACGGGGTCTTGGACTTCCTGGACGAAAAGACGAAGGACGGGCCGAAGCTTCTTCCGAAAATCTTTTCCGGCTCGGCGGACTTTCCGGACGATTCCGGCCGGGTGGAATGGGCGCTTACGTTTTTGACGGACGAGAACGGCGCGGCGTCGGACGACGGCTTTTTCGCAAGTTATTGCAATACGATTTCGACCATAGACGGCGGCACGCACGAACAGGGGTTCAAAGCCGCGATTACGAAGGAACTTAAAAATTACGGCGATAAGATCGGGAACAAGGCCGCGGCGCAAATAACCGGAGAGGACGTGTTTGACAGCGCCGCCGCGATCGTAAGCGTCTTTTATAAAACGCCGCAGTTCCTTGGCCAAACGAAAGAGAAATTATCGAATCCGGAAATCGCGCGCTTTACGGAAAAGGCGCTTTCCGCGCCGTGGGAAATGTTCTTGGCGACAGACCCGCCGACCGCGAACGCACTTTTGGAATTCGTGATAAACCTTTCGAACGCAAGGATAAAAACCAAGGCCGCAAGGGAGGCGGCGCGGAAAACGCCGACCAAACGCGCGCGCCTTCCGATAAAACTTTCGGATTGCGCGAAACACGGCGTCGCCGGGACGGAATTGTTCATAGTAGAGGGCGAATCGGCGGGCGGAACGGCGAAACAGGCGCGCGACCGCGCGACGCAGGCGATATATCCGCTTCGCGGGAAAATCCTGAACGTCATGTCGAATTCGGACGAAAAAGCGACCGCGAATAAAGAGATAAGCGACTTGATAGACATATTGGGGGCGGGCGCGGGCGACGATTGGAACGCCGAAAAATTGCGCTATGAGAAAATTATAATAATGACGGACGCGGACGTCGACGGAAGCCACATAGCGTCCCTTCTTATGACGTTCTTTTATCAAACCATGCCGGGATTGATACACGACGGACATCTTTACCTGTCATGCCCGCCTTTGTATAAAGTGACGGCGGGAACGGAATCCGTGTATGTCGATTCGGATGAGGAGTTGGGGAAATTGACCAATGGAAAATTCAAGAACAGGAAAACGGATATAAGCCGGTTCAAGGGATTGGGGGAAATGATGCCGAATCAGCTTAAAGAAACGACGATGGGCCCGAAAACAAGAAGATTGATACGGGTGGAGTTGCCGCCGAAAACAGAGGAAGGAATGGAGGACACGGCGAGGACGAAACAATTGGTCGGGGAATTGATGGGGAAAAAGCCGGAGTTCAGATTCCGATTTATTACCGAAAACGCCAAATTCGTAAAAGATTTATTCATCTAAAAACGCGGCCTTGCCGCGTTATTTAATTAGCAATTAGCAGGTATCAGATAGCAATTATTGTCGCGCCGCGAAGCGGCGCATAATTAACATTATTTGCTACCTGCTACTTGCTACTTGCTACCTGCTAATTTTTCCTTGCCTTTCCCTTTCCCGTTTACTAAACTCGAAAGTGAATCCACAGGGATGTGGCTTTGGGGACGTAAGAAATCCCATACATAAACGATGCGCGAATATCGCGCGTTGGATCCGCCTGACGAAAAAATCCTGGGCGCAGTGCGCCTTTTTTTATTTCGTCTTACTCTCCGGCACCAGGTCG
>JAISSM010000023.1 GCA_031273075.1 Rickettsiales bacterium | reverse complement strand
GCCCGTCAATACGCTTTTGATTTTGCGCGACGGCAAGGTCGTTTTCGTTCCTTACAAAAAGGGCCTCAGCACGTCGACGGAAACGGAGATCATCGCGGACGGATTGGAGAAGGGCGATTTAATCATTACCGGCAAGACCGGCGCGGCGGCGGCCGCGAATTCGGGCGGCCTGCGCATGCCGGGCATGAACGTCGGCGGCGGCCGGCGGTAATAATTAGCAATTAGCAGGTAGCAGGTAGCAAATTGTGAATAGTGCCAGTGGTTAGTGTGCGGGAGTTAGTAACCGTGGGATGATAGATAAGCAAACAGCGGGACGAATCCTTTGTGCGGCAGGATGTTATTCGCCAGCATCGTTTCGTCGTCCATTTTCGCAAGTTCTTTCCAATGCATATATTTCACGTCGGCCACCTCGTGGTCGTTGAATGTAAACGCGTCCGTCGGCAAGTCCAGTTCGATCAAAAACGCGGTATGCAAATGTTGATTCTTCGAACTCTGGTCCTTGCTTATAAAGATCAATCGGTCTTCCGTTATATCGATCCCAAGTTCTTCTTTCATTTCACGGATGCCCGCCCGTTCGACGGTTTCGCCGGCGCGGACGTGTCCCGCGGCGGAGATATCCCACATGTTCGGATACTCTTTCGCGTTGGGACCGCGGAGTTGCAACAGCAATTCGCCTTTGGGATTTACGATCCAAACATGCGCCGCGCGATGCCATTTGCCTTGGCGCTCCGCCTCGGATTTTTCCAAAACTTCGCCCGTCGGATTCCAATCCTTATCAAAAATGTCTATAAGTTCGCCCACGAACCTATTATATCATTATAACTTGAAGAAACAATTATTTATTGTCGCGGGGCGTTGCCCCGCGACATTCATTGTTAATTGTCAACCATAAAGTTCCTTTTTCGTCCCGAGCCTTATGAAAATTATATTATCGTGCGCAAGCCTGTACACGACGAAAATATCGCGCGCGACGCGCACCTGGCGATACCCGCGCATATCGCCCGAAAGCGCGTGGTCGCGGAAACACCCGTCAAGCCCGCCGTCGAGCTTCCGCATCACGCGCATGACGGACTTGAACCCCGAAAGCGCGCCGCGTTTTCTTCTGTAAAAATCGATATCGCGCAAAAACGTCCGCCTGTAAAACAACCGCCTCATTTTCGACTCCTTTTAAGTTATTCCTCTTCGCCCGCCATCTCGCAAATCTCACTCCAAGAGGTCTCCGCGACCTGATCGATCATGGCCTTTTGCGTTTTGACGCTGGGGATTTTTTCACCGGCCGTCGGGACGAAGGGCATCTTTTGTTCCACAACCAAATAGTTCAGGAACAACCGAACGCCGCCCGCAATGGAAAGCCCCATAATCTCCAACACATTTTTCGAATCGCGATATAAATCATCGTCGAGCACTACGTGAATGTCCGCCATTTTATTACCTTTTTGTATTTTTATGTGGTTTTTGGCATACTCTACGTGTATTTCGTATACCATTTTGTACAAAATATGTACATTCTATGTACATTTTCGTACTCATATTGTACCACAAAACCGCAAAAAAGTCAATCATTTAATACATATTGTATTTTTACATTTGACAAACGCGACGTTTTGTATAATATTTACAGAAATTGTAAAAGGGATTTTTATATGGCCGAAACGAATGCGAAAGAAATAAAAATGAAGATCGGCATATCGGTGGAAAATTATTGCACCGGGGACGGGTCTTATACGAAAAGTTTTACCACCGTGTGCGCCGCCGGCGAAATGCACCGCGGCAAACAACCGTGCCCTGTAAAGGACAAGGCGAAGGACGAACATGCCTATATGACTTGTCATATTCCCGATTGCGCGAACGACAAATACACGGTCAATTTTCGTTATGCAAATGCGAAGGGAGAGTTGAGCGAATTGGCGCCGCTTAAAGCAAAAGCGGACGAGTACGAAGCCGCCTGCAAATCCTGCCCGTACTACCGCGGCACCGGTTTGACTAAATAATACAGGCCGCCGGCCGGGGCGGAGGGGTTGTAAAGTTTGGGTTTATCATTTATAATGTCCGCATGAAAATTCAAGACCGGTTGTTAAAAATCGCTTCAAAGCCGCAGGCGGTTTGGTTCGTGTTCCTCCTTACCGTATGCGAATCCATTTTCCTGTTCATTCCGGTCGAAGCGTTCATCGCCCCCGCCGTCGTCGCAAATAAAAAAAACGCCCTCCCGGTTGTCGCCGCCGCCGCCATCGGGTCCCTTGTCGGCGGGGCCATATCATATCTTATCGGCGCGTTGCTTTTCGAGTCTTTGGGCGCCTGGCTGATAACCACGTTTTCCAGTCCCGATCAATTCGAATTCGCAAAGGAACTTTTTTCAAAGCACGGAATATTCATAATTTTCCTTGCCGCGTTCAGCCCCGTGCCGTACAAGATGATGTGTTTGGCCGCCGGATTCCTTTGGTACGATCCCGCGCTGTTCCTCGGGGCGTGCGCCGCGTTCAGGACCGGGCGGTTCGCGATCGCCGGATTTCTCTTTTGGCGGTTTCAAGAACAGGCCAACAGAATCGTCAGAAAATACTTTTGGACGCTGGCGCTTTCGGCGGTCGGCGCGGCGGCGGCGGGCATCTTCATACTTGGTCTGTTTTGACTTCATTTCCTGTTTGCTTTGCAAACAGGAAAGGCGGGTTTTATAAAAACCCGCCCCACCTAAACCTGGATCCCGCGGTTAAACCGCGGGATGACAAAGGGAAGCAAGGGATTCTTCGATTTGGCGGTACTCGTTCGCTATCGTGTCATTCGCGTTGATAGTAAAGAATCTTTTGCCGTCGCCCAATTTTTCTTTGAGGTAATCTATCATCGGAACCGTTTTATCGTAATAATCCTGATACCGTTTCCGCAAGGCCTCCATGTCCAGATCGTCTTTGCGCGGCGCCTGTCCCGCCACTATCGCCTTGCCGATCCTGAGGCACACCCGGTCCGTCGCGGCGGCTTCGCTTAATTCCAAAAACACGCACACCGGTTCGAATCCTTTCTCTTCGGCCATTTTCAGCGTATATTCCGCCTGGCCCACGGTGCGCGGGTATCCGTCCAGAATAACGTCCGTTTCCTTATCGAACGCCGGAGTCATGATTTGATTCACTATATCGTCGTCCAGCAATTTGCCCGACCGCATGATTTTCGCGGGCTCGCTTTCCGGGTCCAGGTTTCTGAAAAAATCCCCCGTCGTCAAGTGTACTATATTAGGCCGCTTTTTAAGCTCGTCCGACATGGCCCCCTTTCCGGACCCCTGGATCCCGCACAGGATTATCATTTTCTTTTTCATATTTTATTTCCCTTTTGTCGTAATCTATTTTCGCGCCATTAAAGCCGATCATCGCGCCATTGTCAAGTTCTAATATATCGCCGTCCCCGAAATTATGGACATAGATCACTTCGGGATTCGGGATTCGCGATTCGGGATTCGTTATTACTTTCATGCCGATAAGGTCGGCGATATAATGTTCGCCTTTCCCAAGTTTCGGAAAGTCTTCGCGGTTCGCAAACAATTCCGTTCCGCGCAGTTTTTCGGCCGCGGTTCTGTCATCCACGCCGTTCATTTTGCAGATCGCAGTGTTTTGTCCCGCCGCGCGGACGAATTCAATTTTCACGAATCCCGAATCCCGAATCCCGAATCCCGAAAAGTCCTTCAAGTCCTCAGGTCTTTCAGTATACGTTTGCACGCGGAATTCGCCGCGCAAGCCCTGAGGCGCGGCGATTTTTCCGACCAAGATTTTCCCTTCATCCGCCATGTTGCAATCTTAGCGCTTTTCATTTATAATTGCCACACAAATACAAAGGTAAAAAAATGCTTGTCCAAAATCTGTGCGTCCGGCGCCAATTCGAAGACGTCGCGGGCGCGACGACCAAGGGTCATAAAATCGCCGTCAAAGGCGGGTACATTCACCAGACTTTTCAGGGCGGATACACCTTTTCGCCGCTGGGCTGCCGCGTCCTTCGGAATATCGAAAAAATAATCCGCGAAGAAATGAACGCGATCGGCGGCCAGGAAATCCTTATGCCGGTGGTCGCGGGGGCGGACCTGTGGATCGAAAGCGGCCGCTATGACAAGGTCGACGTGCTTGCGAAATTCAAGGGCCGCGGCGGAACGGACTATGTCCTAAACCCGACGCACGAAGAGGTCGTCGTCGACTTCGTCAAAACCGTTTTGGAATCGTACCGCCAGATGCCGTTCACGGTCTATCAGATTCAAACGAAATTCAGGGACGAGCTTCGCGCCCGCGCCGGCCTTATCCGCACGCGCGAATTCATTATGAAGGACGCGTACTCTTTTCATGCGTCGCAGGGGGATTTGGAAAAATACTATGCGCGGTGCCTCGACGCGTATTACAAGATATTCAAACGATGCGGCCTTCGCGATATCGTTCACGTCGCGTCGCCGACGGGAGACATGGGCGGAAGCGTCGCGCACGAATTCCAACTTGTGAACGAAATCGGCGAAGACACGGTTTATCTTTGCAAATGCGGATTCAACGCGAACAAGGAATTGATCGACGGAGACAATGCGGTCTGCCCGAAATGCGGCGCCAAAATGAAAAAAGCGCGCGGAATAGAGGTAGGCAATATTTTCCAACTCGGCGACAAGTATTCGAAATCGATGAATCTGACATTCGCCAACGCCAAGGGCGGACAGGAATATCCGATAATGGGCTGTTACGGAATCGGCGTCGGCCGCACGCTGGCGGCGATATTGGAGGAAAGCGCGGACGAAAACGGCCCCGTGTGGAATTTGGAAACCGCGCCGTTCGCCGCCCACGTAATCGCGATCGCGGACAAGGACGGGAAAGCAAACGCCTTCGCGGAAAAAATATACGCCGATCTTTCG
>JAISSM010000067.1 GCA_031273075.1 Rickettsiales bacterium | reverse complement strand
GTCAATATAAATAAACTATAATCATCAACTAGTAACTAATAACTAACCCTTGCATTTCCGCCCTGTTTTTACTATACAAGGATGACACGAAAGGAAAGATTTATGTTCACCGGTTTATTAAGAAAATTGCTTGGTTCCGCGAACGAAAGATTGGTCAAATCATACGAAAAAACGGTTTCGATAATAAACGACCTGGGGCCGCGGTATAAGGCCATGTCGGACGAAGAGTTGCGGGACCAGACGCGGATTTTCCGCGAAAAACTGGCCTCCGGCGCGAAAGAATCCGACATACTTCCGAATGTTTTCGCAACGGTAAGAGAGGCCGCGACCAGAACGTTGGGAGAGAGGCATTATAATGTTCAGCTTGTCGGCGGAATGGTTCTAAGCGACGGCATGATATGCGAAATGAAAACCGGCGAAGGCAAAACCCTTGTCGCGACCCTGGCGCTTTATTTGAAGGCCCTGCAAGGCAAAGGCGCGCACCTTATAACCGTTAACGATTACCTCGCGCTCCGCGATTCGGAGTGGATGGGCCGCGTCTATAAATTTTTGGGCATGACGGTCGGCGTGATTCAGCACGATATGGAGGACGACGAAAGGCGCGCCGCGTACGACTGCGACATCACGTACGCCACGAATTCGGAGGTCGGTTTCGATTACCTTCGCGACAATATGAAATTCGATTCCGCGCATTTGGTGCAACGGCCGTTTTTTTACGCCATAGTGGACGAGGTCGACAGCATATTGATAGACGAGGCGCGGACGCCCCTTATTATTTCCGGCGCCGCGGAGGATTCGTCCGAACTTTACAACAAGGTGGACGCGGTGATAGGAAAAATTTCCGACGCGGATTTCAAAAAGGACGAAAAGGACCGGCACGTGACTTTGACGGACGCGGGTGTCGAAACCGTGACGCGCCTGTTGGCCGAGGCCGGGATTTTAAGCGGCGACAATCTTTACGCGCCCGAAAACGCCCAGCTTGTCATGCATGTTCAACAGGCGCTGTTGGCGCACAAACTTTACCAAAAAAACGTGAATTACGTCGTGCGCGACGGCGAGGTGCTGTTGGTGGACGAATTCACGGGCCGCGTGATGACCGGCCGGAGATTGTCGCGCGGACTGCACCAGGCGATAGAGGCGAAAGAGCGTGTCGAAATCCAATCCGAAAATCAAACGGTCTCGTCCATATCGTATCAGAATCTGTTCCGCCTTTATCCGACGTTGTCCGGAATGACCGGCACCGCGATGACGGAGGCGGCGGAGTTCGACGAGATTTATAAACTGCGCGTCGTCGCGATTCCGACGAATCGCCCCGTTATGCGCGCCGACCATCACGACGAAATATACAGGAACAAAGAGGAAAAATTCGCCGCGATCTTGGCGGAAATAAAAAATTGCGTTTCGCGCAAACAACCGGTTCTTGTCGGAACAACGACAATTGAGAAATCGGAAGAGCTGGCGCGGCTGGTTGAAAAAGAGCTTAAAATAAAACCCGCGATACTGAACGCGAAACATCACGAGAAAGAGGCGCATATAATCGCCCAGGCCGGCGCGCCGGGGGCATTGACCATCGCGACCAATATGGCGGGCCGCGGCACGGACATAAAACTTGGCGGCAACGCGGAGTTTCTGATCGGCGAAAAAGAGGATATGACGGACGCGGAGAAAACCGAAATATATGAAAGGATAGAGCGTCAGAAAAAAGAGGTCTTGGAGGCGGGCGGACTTTACGTGATCGGAACGGAGAGGCACGAATCGCGCCGCATAGATAATCAGCTTCGCGGCCGGTCGGGGCGTCAGGGCGATCCGGGCGATTCCAAATTCTTTTTATCGCTGGACGACGATTTGATGCGGATCTTCGGCGCGACAAGGCTTCAGGGAATGTTGACCACTCTGGGGCTTCAGCCGAACGAGGCGATAACGCACCCGTGGATTACGAGGGCGCTTGAAAAGGCGCAGAAAAGGGTCGAGGCCCGGTATTTCGAAGCGCGCAAGGAACTTCTTAAATACGACGACGTTATGAACGACCAAAGAAAGGTTATTTATAAACAGCGCGACGACCTTATGCATTCGAACGACCTTGCGGGCTTTGTCGCGGAGATTATGGGCGATGTGATAGAGCATGTGTGCGAGGCCAACATTCCCGAAAAATCGCACAGACAGGATTGGAATACGGACGGCATAAACAACGCGATGAAAATGACGTTCGGATTGGATATCACGGATTTGGACAATTGGAAGCGGGACGAAACGGTCACGGAAACGAAGGCGTTCGAAACCCTGATGCGCCTGGCGCGGGAACGATTGGAATCGCGCCGCCAGGAATACGGGGACGAAACGATGGCGGCGGCGATGAAGCAGTGCGCGCTTCAGTCGTTGGATATAAATTGGCGGAAACACTTGGCGTCGATGGACTTTTTGCAAACGGGAATAGGACTGCGCGGCTATGCCCAGAAAAACCCGCTGTACGATTATAAGAGAGAGGCGCTGGAACTGTTCAAAACCACGATCATGAACTTCAAACAAAACACGCTTATGTACCTGTGTAGAATAAACATGAAACAGAATTAATTATAAATTATAAATTATTAATTATTAATTATTAATCAATAAGGGGAAATAATGGCGAATAACATTGCGTTTGAGAAAAGTGAAGACCTGGCGCTGAGGATAGTAAAATTATATGTATTTTTAACAAAAAAGAAAAATGAAAACGTGATATCAAAGCAAATTATTCGCTGTGGAACAAGTATCGGCGCGAACTTGGCGGAATCCGTTCACGGGGTAAGCGACGGTGATTTTATAAACAAACTGTCCATATCGCAAAAGGAATGCTCGGAAACTATGTATTGGCTACGCTTACTGAAAAGGGCTGATTTTATAACGGAAAAACAATTTAATAGTATATATCAAGATTGTACGGAAATAGCGAAATTACTTACCAGTATAATAAAAGCAATGAAATCAAAAACACACAAAAAGATTAATAATTAATAATTTATAATTAATAATTATGTATAAGTTTGTCCATCTTCGCGTGCATTCGCAGTATTCCGTCGGGTTCGGAACGCTGTTTATTTCGCCGGACAAGAAAGAGCCGGACCGCCCGAACATGATTTCGTTCTGCAAGGAATACTGCATCCCCGCCGTCGCGATCACGGACACGAATCTTATGACCGGCGCGGCGGAATTGTCGGATCGCGCGCCTGCCGAAGGGATTCAGCCCGTAATCGGGATCACCCTGTCGCTTAACCACCACAACGCCGACCCGAAAATCCTGCGCCTTGGCCAAATGTCGAAAATCGTCCTTTTGGCGAAGGACCGCGAAGGCTATTTGAACCTTTGCGCCCTTTCCGAAGTCATGTACATGCGCGGCGAAGACTGGCATCTTGGCCCGCACGTGTCGATCGGGGAATTGGCGGAACATTCGAACGGCCTGATATGTTTGTCCGGCGGACACACGGGCCCGATCGGCATGGCGGTTTTGGAGAATCAGGACCAACTTGCCGCGGATCTGGCCGATAAATTTTTATCTATATTTGGCGACAGGTTTTATATGGAACTGTCGCGCTTCGGCCTTTCGGAACAGATAAAGACGGAACCGGCGTTCTTGAAACTGGCGAAGGAAAAAAACATTCCCCTGGTCGCGACGAACGACGTGTGCTTTGCGCGGATGGAGGATTACGAGGCCGCGGACGCCCTGCACTGCATTTTGACCCAGACGAAAGTCATCGACGAAGCGCGGCCGCGCGCGAACACGGAACAGTACTTCAAATCGCCGGATGAAATGGCGTCGCTTTTTTCCGATTTGCCGGAGGCGGTGGAAAACACGGTCGCGATCGCGCGAAGATGCGCGTTCATGGTCAACGTGCGCGAGAAACCGTTGCTGCCGAAATTCGGAACAAGTTTCGACGAAGAGTGCGGAATGCTGACCAAGGCGGCGACGGAGGGGCTTGAAAGGCGCCTTAAGGAGACCGGCGTCGAAGACAGGGAAAAATATTTCGAACAATTGAAGTTCGAATTGGACGTCGTGATAAAAATGGGATTCCCCGGATATTTTCTGATCGTCGCGGACTATATAAAGTGGGCGGAGCGAAACGACATAGCGGTCGGCCCCGGCCGCGGAAGCGGCGCCGGAAGCGTGGTGTCGTGGTCGCTGGGCATCACCAAACTGGACCCGCTTAAATACGGCCTTCTGTTCGAAAGGTTTCTTAATCCCGACCGCATCTCGATGCCGGACTTCGACATAGACTTCGAACCGTCGGGCATAGAGCGCATCATGGAATACATCCAGGGCAAATACGGCCGCGACCACATCTGCCGGATCATCACGTTCGGAAGTTTGCAGGCGCGCGGCGCGATAAGGGACGTCGGGCGCGTGTTCGGGATTCCGTACACGAAATCGGACCGCTTTTCCAAAATGATCCCGATGGACGCGAACAAGCTTAAAAAAGTTTTGTCCGATTCGGACATACGGGCCTTTTTGTCCGAAAATCCGGATATGGCCCGCGCCGTCGACATAGCGTGCAAAATAGAGGGGACGTACAGGAATCTGGGCCAGCACGCTTGCGGCGTCGTCATAGGCGACCGGCCGACGACCGCGATCGCGCCGGTCTATCGGGACCCGGCGAACGTGATGCCGTCGTCGCAGTTCGACGGGCATTATTTGGAGCAAAGCGGCCTGATAAAATTCGACTTTCTCGGGCTTGAAACTTTGTCGATAGTGAAATACGCGGCGGAAATGATAAGGAAAAATCACGGCGTCGGGATCGATCCGGAGCAGATACCGCTGGAAGATCCGGAAGTCTATAAAAAAATCTGGCAGAACGGATGGACCTTGGGCGTGTTTCAGTTCGATGCGCCGCATATGCAGAAATACCTTTTGTCGATGAAGCCGACGCACTTTGCGAACATCATCGCGCTTAACGCGTTGAACCGCCCGGGCCCCGCCGCGTTTATACCGAGCTATATCGCGCGCATGCACGGAGAGGAAACGGTGTCGTACCCGCATCCCTTGGCGGAGGAAATTTTGAAGGAAACGTACGGGATCATAGTCTATCAGGAACAGGTCATGTCCTTGACGCGCGTCCTGGCCGGCTTTACAAGGGGCGACGCGGACGGCGTACGGAAGGCGATGGGCAAAAAGATAAAAGAGCTTATGGATTCGTATCGGGTGAAATTCACGGAGGGCTGCGCAAGGGAAAAAACTTTGACGGCGCCCCAGGCGGAGGAGCTTTACAACCAGTTCGAGAAATTCGCGGAATACGCGTTCAACAAGGCG
>JAISSM010000019.1 GCA_031273075.1 Rickettsiales bacterium | reverse complement strand
GTCCGCCGGCGACATCATAACTTTGGTCGGGCTTAAAGAAACGATCACCGGGGATACCCTTTGCGACGAATCAAAACCGATAATTCTGGGCCAGATACACGTTCCGGAGCCCGTCATGTCGATCGCCGTGGAACCGAAGACGAAAAACGATATCGAAAAATTGTCGCTCGGGCTTCAGGCTTTGGCCAAAGAGGATCCGTCGTTCCGCGTTTCGGTCGATCAGGAATCGGGCCAGACCATATTGCAGGGCGTGGGCGAACTGCATCTTGAGATCCTTGTCGACAGGCTGCTTCGGGAATTCAAGGTGGAGGTCAACGTCGGAGAACCGCGCATCGCGTATAGGGAATCGTTCACCAAGACGGTGACCGAGGAATATACTCACAAGAAACAATCCGGCGGATCGGGCCAGTACGCCCAAGTCAAAATCGTGTTCGAACCGAAGGCCCCGGGCGAGGGGTATGAGTTCGAAAACAAGATCGTCGGCGGCGCGATTCCGAAGGAATATATTCCCGGCGTCGAAAAAGGGCTTCGCATAGCGCAGGAGACCGGCGTTCTTATCGGATATCCGACCGTGGATTTCAAGGCGACCTTGATCGACGGCAAATTCCACGAAGTCGATTCCAACGTTCTTTGCTTTGAGATCGCGTCGCGCGCGTGTTTCCGCGAAGCCATAAAGAAAGCGGGTCCGAAGATCATGGAGCCGATCATGAAGCTTTCGGTCAACACGCCGGAGGAATACGTCGGCGACATCATCGGCGACTTGAACAGCCGCCGCGGGCAGATCAACGGCATAGATTCCCAGTTCGGGAACCAGCTAGTGAGCGCGAACGTTCCGCTTGCGAACCTGTTCGGCTATGTGAAGACTCTGCGCAGTTTGTCCCAGGGCCGCGCGAACCCGTATATGGAGCTGTCGCATTACGCGGACGTTCCGGAAAACGTCGCGGCCGAAGTCGTGAAAAAGATGACCAAGTAAGGGCGGCGAACGGCCGCGTCGGGGCGGGCGCAAGAAAAGTTTTTGATTTTTTGACTTTTTGATTTTTGCATATATAATAGCAAGGTTAAAGATTCTTGAAATCAGAAAAAAGTGAATATTATAACAACCAAATAAAAAGGAGAAGGTTATGGCAAAGGAAAAATTCGTGCGGTCGAAACCGCACGTGAACGTCGGAACGATAGGCCACGTCGATCATGGAAAGACGACTCTTACCGCGGCGATAGTTCACTATTACGGCGTCGGGGGCGACAGGAACAAAGGCGTCAACGATATCGACAACGCGCCGGAGGAAAAGGCGCGCGGGATAACGATCAACACCGCCCACGTCGAATATGAAACCGAAGCGCGCCACTATGCGCACGTCGACTGTCCCGGACACGCCGACTATGTCAAAAACATGATCACGGGCGCGGCCCAGATGGACGGCGCGGTATTGGTCGTCGCCGCGACGGACGGCCTTATGCCCCAAACGCGCGAGCATGTTCTTTTGGCCCGTCAGGTGGGCATCGGAAGCATAGTCGTGTATCTGAACAAATGCGATTTGGCGACCGACGCCGAATTGCTTGACCTTGTCGAAATGGAAGTGCGCGAACTTTTGACCGCGAACGGATTTGACGGCGCGAAGGCCCCGATCATCCGCGGGTCCGCGGTTTCGGCGCTTGAAGGCAAATCGGACGGGCTTGGCAAGGAGTCGATCGACGCGCTTTTGAAAGCGCTTGACGAATTCATTCCGACGCCGAAGCGTCCGACGGACAAGCCGTTCCTTATGGCCATCGAGGACGTGTTCTCGATCACCGGCCGCGGGACCGTTGTCACCGGCCGCATAGACACGGGCGTCGTGCATGTCAACGACGAAGTCGAGATCGTGGGTCTGCGTCCGACGCAGAAGACGGTCATAACCGGCGTCGAGATGTTCCGGAAACTCTTGGATCAGGGCGAGGCGGGCGACAATGTCGGACTGCTTCTTCGCGGAACGAAAAAAGAGGAAGTGGAGCGCGGGCAGATCGTCTGCAAGCCGGGTTCCATAACCCCGCACACGGAGTTCGAGGCCGAGGTCTATATTCTGACCAAGGACGAGGGCGGGCGTCACACGCCGTTCTTCACGAACTATCGTCCGCAGTTCTATTTCTCGACGACCGACGTTACCGGAACGATCACTCTTCCGGCGGGCAAGGAAATGGTTCTTCCGGGGGACAACGTTAAGATAACGGTTCAGCTTATCGCGCCGATCGCGATGGACGCGGGACGCCGTTTCGCGATACGCGAAGGCGGCCGCACGGTTGGATCCGGCGTCGTGTCGAAAGTGATAAAGTAGAAGTAAAAGAAAAAGGGTCAAACAAAAACGGTCGCACAGAAAACCGACAGTATGAGGTGGTTTTCGCCCCGAAGTGTATGGATAATTACATGAGTGGGCGGAAACCACCCATAATGGCGGGAATTCCGTGCGACCCGACGGATTAAAAGAAGATGGCTATGGATTCGCAGAGGATAAGGATTAAATTGACCGCCTATGATCACAGGACGCTTATAGAGGCGGCCGACGAGATCAAGAAGACCGCGGACCGCACCGGCGCGAAGGTTGTCGGGCCCGTTCCTTTGCCGACCATGATACAGAAGTTCACGGTCAACCGTTCGCCGCACGCGAACAAAAAGTCGCGCGAACAATTTGAAATTCGCAATCACAAGCGCGTGATCGATATTGTGAATCCAACCCCTCAGACAGTAGATGCCCTGATGAAGTTGGATCTGGCGAGCGGAGTGGATGTAAAGATAAAATTATAAGCCGCATGGCTTGAAAGGGCATAAAATGAGACGTTCGGGACTGATAACGAAAAAAGTTGGAATGACGCGATTGTTCGACGGCAATGGCGCCGCGAAGGGCGTCACCGTGCTTTCGGTCGGCGACTGTTCGGTCGTCGGAACGAGAAGCGTCGATAAAAACGGATACAGCGCGGTCGTGCTGGGCATGTCGGAGGCCAAGGAAAAGCATATGGCGAAGCCGCAGATAGCCGCCGCGAAAAAAGACGGGGTGAAACTCTACCGCAAGGTGTGTGAATTTCGCGTTTCCGAAGACTGCATCGTTCCCGCCGGGACACCCATGTCCGCGGGACATTTTGTTTCAGGACAGCTTGTCGACGTTCAATCGACGTCCAAGGGCAAAGGATTTCAAGGCGCAATGAAGCGCCATAATTTCGGCGGAAAGGAAGCGTCGCACGGGGTTCTTAAGGCGCATCGCGGATTGGGTTCCATCGGAAACCGCGAATGGCCCGGCCGCGTGTTCAAAGGCCGCAAAATGGCGGGGCAGATGGGGAACGAATTGGTGTCGGTTCAAAACCTTAAAGTGTTCGGAATCGACGAGAAAGAGAATTTGATTTTTGTGGAGGGCTCCGTTCCCGGCGCGAACGGAACGTTCGTAATGGTCACGGACGCGATAAAGAAAGAGCAGGGCGATTTGCCCATGCCGACAAAATCCGCATCCGCGGTCGAAGTCGATGAAGAGATAAAAGAAGAAAGCAAGACCGAAGACGCCGCGGAAGTTATGGCGGAAAATCCGGAAGAGAAAAAATGAAAATGGATGTGATAAATTTTGACGGAAAGGTCGCGGGAAGCGCGGAATTGTCCGACGCGGTTTTCGGCGTTGATGCGCGCGCGGATATTCTACAGCGGGTTGTTCACTGGCAATTGGCCAACGCGCGCCAGGGAACGCATGCCGTTAAATCCGTTTCCGACGTTTCGGGATCCGGCCGCAAAGTTTACAAGCAAAAGAAAACCGGAAACGCGCGCCAGGGCGAAAAGCGCAACGTTCATATGCGCGGCGGCGGCGTGATCCATGGGCCGGTCTTGCGCTCGCACGCGCTGGACCTTCCGAAGAAAATCAGAACGCTTGGGCTTAAAATGGCGCTGTCGTCCCATGCTGCCGCAAAGACGCTTGTCGTTCTGGATTCGGAAAAAGTCGCCGCGGCGAAGACGGGCGACGTGGCGAAAAAGTTGGCGAAAATGAAACTGACTTCGGCGTTGTTCATAGGCGGCGCCGAAATCGACGCGAATTTTAAGAAATCCATCGCGAACATAAAGAACGTGGATGTCTTGCCGGCGATCGGCGCGAACGTTCGCGATATTCTAAGGCACAAGGCTTTGGTTCTGACAAAAGACGGCGCGAAAGCGCTTGAAGAAAGGTTGGGCGGATAAAATGGCGTATACGATTAAGCTTCCTTCGAAAAAGACTGAACTGGCAATCATGAATAATTTTCCCGAGGGTGGGTTGCCTAAAGAAGAGCTTATGGCGGTGGTGACGATAGAAGGACAATCTGAAGCGAATGATCTTCCCATAAGCGCAGTCAAAAGTCTTGTAAATATGAGCTTAAAAGAAGAAGGATATAGGGTCGGAAAATTTAATTTCAAATCCAGTGAAACAAACAAAAACAAAAGAGGGAAGCCGTCGGTGACGACGCAGTTTTTCGTTCATGTAAAGAAAATCGCACAAAAGAAAAGCGCAAAGGTAAAACAATGACGGAAAAGAAAGCGAAAGTTTCGACGGGAAAAAAGGTTGAAAAAAAGGCGGTCGTGACGGCGGGGGTCTATGACGTTTTGCGCCGGCCGATCATTTCCGAAAAGGCCGCTAAGTTGGCCGAATCGGACGGTCTTGTTTTTGAAGTTGCGCCGAATGCGACCAAGAAAGACATAGAGAACGCGATTTTGGCGATTTACGGCGTTTCGCCGAAAAAAGTGAACGTAGCGAATATAAAAGGAAAGGTGAAATCTTTCCGCGGAAAAAATAAAGGCGCGCAAAAGACGGTCAAAAAAGCGTATGTGACTTTGCCTAAAGGTCACGGCGTGGACGTTTTGGCCGAAAGCGCGAAAAAGTAAAAAAGGAATTCGTCTGATAATCCAAAGCGATGTTAGAGACGGATCGAAAAGGTAAAGAAATGGCTCTTAAAACCTATAAACCAGTTACCCCCGGAATGCGCGGCATGGTTCTTGTCGACCATTCCGAACTGCATAAGGGCGATCCGGAAAAATCGTTGACCAGAGGCATCAAATCGAAAGGCGGCCGCAACAATTACGGACGCCTGACCGTTCCGCATCAGGGCGCCGGGCACAAGAAAAAATACCGCCTGATCGATTTCAAGCGCTCTAAAAAAGACGTTCCGGCGAAGGTCGTGCGCCTTGAATATGATCCGAACAGAACGGGATTCATCGCGCTTTTGGAATACAAAGACGGCGAAAAGTCGTATATCCTGGCGCCGCAGAAATTGAAGGTCGGGGATACGGTCGTCGCAAGCGATACGGCGGACATCATGCCGGGCAACGCGATGCCGCTTAAAAATATTCCGATCGGAACGACGATTCATAATGTGGAAACGAAACCCGGCGCGGGTGCCCAATTCGCGCGAAGCGCGGGCTGCGGGGTTCAGCTTATGGGCAAGGACGGCGTTTACGCCCAGATAAGGATGGGTTCGGGCGAACTTCGCAAAGTTCATTCCGATTGCATGGCCACGATCGGCGTCGTATCCAATCCGGATCAGCGCAATATCAATTTGGGCAAAGCCGGCCGCGCAAGGTGGAAGGGCATTCGCCCGACGACGCGCGGCGTCGCCATGAATCCGGTCGACCATCCGCACGGCGGCGGAAACGGCCGCGGCAAGGGGCATCATCCGCAATCCAGGACCGGCGTTTTGGCCAAAGGATTCCGCACGCGGAAAAACAAACTGACGCAGAAGTTCATTATCCGCTCTCGTCACTTGAGCAAGAAGAAATAAAAAGGTAAATAAAAGAAAATAGGCAAGCAAGGACGTCGCGTCAAAAACCGACAATTTGGGGTGGACCCCGCCCCGAAGTGGCGGGAATTTCACGCGACCCGGCAGAGTAAAAAAGGAACAAATAAAATGACAAGAAGTGTGTGGAAAGGTCCATACGTTCATCCATCCGTGTTGAAAAAGTCCGCAAAGGCTTTGGAAGCGAACGATAAAAAGCCGATCAAGACCTGGTCGCGCGGATCGACCGTTATTCCCCAGATGGTGGGGCTTACGTTCGACGTTCACAACGGGCGCAAATTTATTCCGGTCGCGGTCGTGGAGGATATGATAGGGCACAAGCTTGGCGAATTCGCGCCGACGCGGACGTTCAAGGGCCACGCGGCGAACAAAAAAGCGGTGGAAAAGAAATAATGGCGAAAGAAAAGACAAGATACAATTTGGCGGAAAATCAGGTGCGCGCGTACAACAAGCTTATCCGCACGTCTATGTATAAACTGCAACTGGTGACGGATTTGGTCCGCGGCCTTCCGGTGGCGAAGGCGGTCGACGCGCTGAAATTTTCCAAAAAGCGCGTTGCGGGCGAAGTTTTGAAAACCCTTTTGTCCGCGATCGCCAACGCGGAGAACAACAAGAAGATGAACGCGGACTCTTTGTTCGTGAAGGAAATCTGGGTCGGTAAGGCGATCACGATGAAGCGTTATCGCGCCGGGCCGCGCGGTCAGGCAAAGCCGATTTTGAAACCGTTCTCGCATCTTACGATCGTTTTGGAATCGGGTGCGCCCGCGCCGAAAGAGAAAACGAAAGTCGCAAAAACGGAAAAGAAAAAAGAAACAAAAAAGAAATAAAAATGGACAAGCAAGGACTTCGCGTTAGAATGTGCCAAGGTGGTGCGAAACCGACCCCGAAGTGTACGGATAGTTACATGAGCGGGGAGGTTTCGTGCCGATTTGGCGCATTATAACGCGAACCGGCAAGTAAAGAAGGATAAAAAATATGGGGCAGAAGGTATCACCAGTTTCATTAAGACAATTCATAAACAAGACGCCGGATTCGCGTTGGATCGCGTCGAAAAAGGACTATCCGGGCCTGTTGATAGAAGATGTGAAGATTCGTAACTTTATCGAAAAAAAGCTGGCCAAGGCGGGCCTCGCCCGCGTTGTGATAGAGCGCTTTGCCAAAAAACTTGTCGTGACGATACACACGTCCCGTCCGGGCATGATCATCGGAAAGAACGGCGCGGACATAGAGGCCCTTCGCAACGCCGTTAAAAGACTGGTCAAAAATGATCAGGTTGTCGTGAACATATTTGAAGTTCGCAAGCCCGATTTGAACGCGCAATTGGTCGCAAAGAATATAGCCCAGCAGATAGAGGGTCGCGTGTCGTTTAAGCGCGCCATGAAAAAGGCGATGCAGAATGCGGAAAAATCCGGCGCTAAGGGAATCAAGATCACGTGCAGCGGCCGTCTTAACGGCGCGGAGATCGCGCGGTCGGAATCGATCCGCGAAGGGCAGATTCCTCTTCACACGCTTCGCGCGGACATCGACTATGCGGCAATTCAGGCCAAAACGACGTACGGAGTTATCGGCGTCAAGGTTTGGGTCTATACCGGCGACGTCGTGAACAAGGAAAAAATGGCGGCCGAATTGTCGCGCCCGACGGAATTCGCCGCATCGTCGGAAAGACAAATAAGGCCCGCGTGACGGATAAGGTAAAAGAAAATGTTGCAACCGAAGAAAACAAAGTTTAAGAAACAGCACAAGGGCCGCATTCACGGCGTCGCCAAAGGCGGATCGGAACTTGCGTTCGGGTCGTTCGGACTTAAAGCCATGACGCCGGAGCGCGTGACAAGCCGCCAGATAGAGGCCGCCCGCCGCGCCATCACGCGCCGCATGCGCCGCCTTGGCCGTCTTTGGATCCGCATTTTTCCGGACGTGCCGGTGACGAAAAAACCCTTGGGCGTCCGCATGGGAAAGGGAAAGGGCGCGGTGGAATACTGGGTGTGCCGCGTAAAGCCGGGCCGCATAATATTCGAAATGGACGGCGTGAAGCCGGAAATCGCGATCGAGGCGTTGACGCTCGCGTCCGCGAAGCTTCCGGTCAAAACGAAAATAGTCGAAAGAAAGGCGAATTAAAAATGGCGAAGATGCTTGAGTTTGAAAATATCAAGTATCATTTGGATCAAATCTTGAAGTTGGCATCGGACACGGACATTATGAAAGAGGTTTTTCTTGCAAAAGAAGAAACGGCGTCGGCAAAGGATAAATTTGAAAAGATGATGAAACAAAATGGCCGGTTAAAAAGGCAGTTGAAAAAGTACGAGGTGAAATAAAATGGCAAAGGCGAAAGATGTGAATTTGGACAGGGAAGCGTTGGAATCAAAACTGGCCGATCTTAAAAAAGACGGGATGAATCTTCGGTTTCAACATGCGGCGGGGCAATTGCCGAAGACGCACGTGATCCGCAAAAATCGCCGCGAGGTCGCCCGCATAAAGACAAAGTTAAATAAGCAAGGAACAAATAAATAAAAGTCTAACAAGAACGTCGCGTCAAAAACCGACAATTTGGGGTGGAACCCGCCCCGAAGTGTACGGATAGTTACATGAGTGGGCGGGCTCCGCCCCGAAGTGGCGGGAATTTCACGCGACCCGACAGGTTAAAGGAAACACAAAGATATGATTCAAACTGAAACTATATTAAACGTAGCGGACAACAGCGGCGCGAAAAAATGCCTTTGCATAAAAGTGCTGGGCGGATCGCATCGCCGCTATGCGGCCGTCGGCGACAAAATCGTCGTCGCGATAAAGGACGCCATTCCGCGCGGCAAGGTTCAGAAAGGAACGGTTCAGCGCGCCATTATAATAAGGACGAAATTCCCGACGCGGCGCGCGGACGGATCCATCATCCGCTTTGACGACAACGCCGTCGTCCTGATAAATAAGAATAATTTCGAGCCCATCGGCACCCGCATATTCGGACCGGTCGCGCGCGAAACAAGAAAAAAATACGACGTGCAGAAGATAATTTCCCTCGCGCCGGAAGTATTATAAAAAAGGAAAACAAGATGCCTAGAAGAGTACTGCAAGGAACAATAGTCAGCAATAAAAACGACAAGACCGTCGTTGTGGAGGTGGAACGCAAGTTCCGCCATCCCCTGTATGGAAAATTCGTGAAGCACAATAAAAAGTACAAGGCGCACGACGAAGACAATTCCGGCAAAGTCGGCGAAGTCGTGACCATAGAGGAACACCGTCCGATTTCAAAAACCAAGACATGGATACTGAAATCGAAAATCGGCGTGGAACAGGACACCAAAGTGGATGTGGAGTAAAAAATGAAGATACTGAAAGGCGACGAGGTCGTCGTTATATCCGGAAAATTCAAAGGCGCGAAGGGCAAAGTCATCGCCGCCTATCCGGCCGAATCCAAAGTCGTGGTCGAAGGCGTCGCGCGCGTAAAAAGGCATGTGAAGCCGACCAAGGAAAAGCCCGGGCATATCGACGACGTGGAATCCAAGATACACGTCTCCAACGTCGCGATTTTAGACGAGAAAACGAAAAAGCCGTCGCGCGTCGGGTACGTGATGGAGAGTGGGAAAAAGATCCGCGTGACGAAAAAATCCGGCGAAAAACTGCAATCTAAGAAGTTGCAATCGAAGAAATAGATGATAGAATGGGGCGAAACCCGCCGACCGCTGAAACGGAAGGCCAAAAGGTGAAGAAGATGAAGGCAAGATTGTTTGATGTTTATAAAAGCAAAATCGTTCCGGAACTTAAGGCCGAGTTCGGATACAAGAACGATATGCAGGTTCCGAAACTTTTGAAAATAGTTTTGAACATGGGCGTGGGCGAGGGGGCTTTGGACAAGAAAAAATTGGACGCGGCCGTCGCCGATATGACGCTTATCGCGGCGCAAAAGCCGAAGACGACGTTCGCGAAAAAATCCATAGCCAATTTCAAACTGCGCGAAGGCCAGGCGGTCGGAACCATGGTGACCCTTCGCGGCAAAAGAATGTACGACTTTTTCGACAAGCTGGTCACGATCGCGCTTCCGCGCATCAAGGATTTTCAAGGGCTGTCCAAATCGAAATTCGACGGAAGAGGAAACTATGCGTTCGGGATCAAAGAACATCTGATCTTCCCGGAGATATCGGTTGAAAAGTTGGAATCGATCCGCGGCATGGACATAATAATCGCGACGAGTGCGAAAACGGACGACGAGGGCCGGGCGCTGCTTTCCAAAATGGGATTGCCGCTTGTGCTCAAATAAAAAGGAAAAACGGATATGGCGAAGAAGGCATTGATTTTGAAGCAGGAAAGGCGCGTGAAGATGGTCGCGAAATACGCGCGCAAACGCGATCTTTTGAAAGAGAAGATGTCCCTTAACGCGACGCCTGAGGAAAGGATCGACGCCATGAAAAAGCTGGCGAAACTTCCGCGCAACGCGAACAAGACGCGTCTTCGCAACCGCTGCGCGATCACGGGCCGGTCGCGCTCGTACAGCCGTCAGTTCGGCCTTTGCCGCCAGCAGACGAGACAATTGGCAAGCGAGGGAAAACTTCCCGGCGTCCGGAAATCAAGTTGGTAACAAAGGAAAAATAATAATGGCATTGACTCACCCCGTCGGGGACATGATTACGAGAATTCGCAACGGGCAGAAGGCCGGCAAGGAAACCGTTTCCATGCCGTATTCGGCGCTTAAGGAAGCCGTGCTTTCCGTCCTTGTGGACGAGGGGTTTTTAACCGGTTTCAAAAAGGTTGCCGCGGGCGCGAACAAATTCGACCTGGAAGCGACGCTTAAATACACGGGCGGGTCGGGCGCGATCCAGGAGATATCGGTCGTATCAAAGCCGGGTCGCCGCGCGTATTTCAGCGTGGACAAAATGCCGCGCGTCATGAACGGGCTTGGCGTCGCGATAGTGTCGACCCCGATGGGCGTAATGACGGATGCGGCCGCGCGCGTGAAGAATGTCGGCGGCGAAGTTTTGTGCCGCGTAATTTAAGGAAAAGATCATGTCGAGAGCAGGCAAAAATAAGATAGAAATTCCGAACGGCGTAACCGTCGCGAAAGAGGGCGGCGCGATAGTCGTCCGCGGGCCGAAGGGCGAACTTTCCGTTCGCGTCGACACCGCCAATTCGAACCTTGTCAAAGTCGACATTGATGAAAAATCGGTTTTGGTCTCGCCGTTTAATCCGGATGACAAGGCGTCGCGCGCGATGTGGGGCACAATGGCGCGGAATATCAAACAGGCGGTCACGGGAGTCACGATGGGATATTTTATAGAGATGGGAATGAAAGGCGTCGGATTCAAGGCGGTCGTCAAAGGAAAAGATCTGGTTTTGACCGCGGGTTATTCGCACGACGTCGTTATGCCGATTCCAAATGGAATATCGGTGGAGGTTTCATCCGCGACGGAATTCAAAATCTCGGGCACGGACAAGAACGCGGTCGGGATATTCGCTGACAAGATCCGCAAAGTCCGCAAGCCGGAACCGTACAAGGGCAAGGGCATATTCTATAAAAACGAAACGATTCGCCGCAAAGAAGGCAAGAAGAAGTAGTAAAATGGAAAAGGTAATAAGGAAAACCGATTCATTGAAAGTTGTGGAGAGAAGAACCTATGATTTGGTGGATGTGGAAAAAGGCCAGATCATATCCAAGGGCGTTGAATGTAAAAAAGAGATATTAAAATTATTCAAGGAGTGGAAGCAGTCGAAGTCGTATTCCAAGGACCAAATTGCGAAAATAGCGAAAGAAAAATAGAACGAATGGATAAAAAATGAAACACTTAACTTCGGGCGAGCGGCGCACATTTGCGAACCGCGCCTCTCTTAAAAGAAAAAATTACGGCCGGGTGCGCCTCTGCGCGTTCCGTTCCAACAGCCATATGGAGATACAGGCGATCGACGATGTGAACGGCAGGACGATCTGCGCCGCGTCGAGCAAGGAAAAAGACTTCAAAGGCAAGGGTTGGAACGCGGCCGGAGCAGAGGAAGTCGGAAAGATGTTTGCCGAACGCGCGAAGAAGGCCAAGTTGAAGGAAGTGTATTTCGACCGCGGCGGATACAAATACCACGGCCGCATCAAAGCCCTTGCGGATGCGATCCGCGCCGGCGGCGTGAAGTTTTGATACAGGAATAAAAAATATGACGAACCCTCTTGGCAAGAATTTTTTGGATGGCAATTTGTTGCAACCGGGTCAAGGCGCAACCCTGTCGACTAAGCTCGAAAATTTTGCGGATTGGTTATGTGAAAAATGTTCTACGAGTTGGCTGTGTAAAGAACTTACATTTAATTTGGAGCGGGGCCGGCGGCTTCCAAAGGAAAATGAGGCGGCAAATTGGATTTTGGCGATATCGGGCATGCCTCTTATGTTGTCCGGCACGGTGTTGTCGTCTGTTCCGGCGGAAATGGTTGATTTATCGACCACGATCCCGATGTTCAGCGCCTCGGCATCGGCTTTTGCTTCGGCAATTGCGGCAAAAACATACTATATTATGGAATGTTCGAATAATATAAAAAAGGTAAAATAAAAATGGCACGATTTGAAAATAAAGATTTGCAAACCGACAATTTGGTCGATAAATTGATCGCGATCAACCGCGTGTCCAAAACCGTGAAAGGCGGCCGCACGATGTCGTTCTCGGCGCTTGTCGTCGTCGGCGACAAGGCGGGCAAGGTCGGGTTCGGCAAAGGCCACGCGCGCGAGGTTCAATCCGCGGTGCAAAAGGCGACGAAAGAGGCGAAAAGAAAAATGGTGCAGGTCCCTCTTAAAGAGGGCAGAACTCTGCATCACGATATATCCGCGAAGTTCGGCGCGGGCCAAGTGGTCATGCGCGCGGCCGTTCCAGGAACGGGGATCATCGCGGGCGGCGCCCTTCGCGCCGTGTTCGACTGCCTTGGCGTTCAGGACGTCGTCGCGAAATCCAAAGGGTCCAACAATCCGCACAACATGGTGCGCGCCGCGTTCCTTGCGTTCGGAAGAATGAACAGCCCTAAGATAGTGGCGAACCGCCGCGGCAAGCCGGTTGCGGAAATAGTTTCGAACCAGGGCGGGCGCATGGCCGCGAAGAAAGAAGAGGTTGTGGAATGAAACTTAACGAATTGAAAAGCAAGCCTGGGGCGACTCACTATAGGAAAAGAGTGGGCCGCGGAATAGCGTCCGGCAAAGGCAAGACGGCTGGTCGCGGGCACAAGGGCGCCAAGGCGCGCGCCGGCGCGCGCAAGATCGCGACGTTCCAGGGGGGGCAGCTTAATATTTTGCGCCGCTTTCCGAAGTTCGGTTTTGTAAGCCCGTTTCATAAGGAATACGCCGAAATAAATCTGGGCGATTTGGAAAAATTCATAAAGGCGAAAAGGATAGACGCGTCGAAAGAAATCACGCTTGAAACCCTTAAAGCCGCGAAAATAATCAAAGGCGAATCTGACGGATTGAAAGTTCTGGCCAAAGGCGCGATCGCATCCAAGATGAGCATAGTGGCGGCCAAATGGTCCAAGGCGGCGGAGGCGGCGGTCGTAAAAGCGGGCGGAACTATAGAATCCAAATGACGATAATCAAGGAATATTTAAGCGGTTTAAGCGATCTGCAAAAGCGGCTGCTTTTTACATTGTTCGCGCTCGTCATATACCGCGTCGGCTCGTTCGTTCCGCTTCCGGGCGTGAACGCGTCGGCCGTCCTTCGCCTGTTCGACGACAGCACCGGAATGCTGGGCATGTTCGACGTGTTCGCGGGCGGATCATTGTCCAGAATGTCCGTTTTGGCGCTGAACATTTTCCCGTACATATCCGCGTCGATAGTTATACAACTGATGTCCACGGCGTCGAAAACGCTGAGCGAGCTTCGCAAGGAAGGCGAA
This sequence comes from Rickettsiales bacterium, assembly GCA_031273075.1. Classification (GTDB taxonomy): domain Bacteria; phylum Pseudomonadota; class Alphaproteobacteria; order Rs-D84; family Rs-D84; genus JAISGC01. Next base: position 21,546 of record JAISSM010000019.1, on the reverse strand, counting down.
TCGGGCCGGGTCAGAATAAACCAATACACGCGCTATCTCGCCATAGTGCTGTGTATAGTCCAGGGATGGGCGGTCGCGAAGGGATTGTCGGCGATGCCGCCGGTGAACGGCGTTCCGGCGGTGGTGAATCCGGGCCTGTTCTTTGAAATATCGACGGTCGTGGCGCTGGTCGGCGGAACGTCGTTCGTAATGTGGCTTGCGGAGCAAATCACCGCGCGCGGTTTCGGTCAGGGCGCGTCGCTGTTGATATTCGCGGGGATAGTCGCCGAAATACCCGGCGGGATCGTAAAGCTGGCCCAGCTTGGCGGCGTCGGAAGCGTGTCGCCGTTCATGATGTTCGTGATCGCGGCGTTTGTCGTCGGCATAATCGCGCTGATCGCGTTCATGGAACAGTCTCAGCGCCGGATACAGATACTTTATCCGCGCCAGGCTTCGATGATGGGCATGCAGAACAACCAATCGTCTTACCTTCCGATAAAATTGAATATGTCGGGCGTGATGGGTCCGGTGTTCGCGTCGTCGATAATGATGCTTCCCGCGTTTCTGACGAAGTTTATAGAGTCCGATTCGCTTTGGTACCAGCAGGTCATGGCGTTCTTCACGTACGGAACGTGGTCGTATATAATCCTTTTCTCTTTTCTGGTCGCGTTCTTTGCGTTTTTCCAAACGGCGATAGTGTTTAATTCCGAGGAAACGGCGAACAACCTTAAAAACGCGGGGGGTTATATCCCCGGCGTCCGTCCGGGCGAACAGACGCGGATGTTTCTGGACGATATAGTTTCGCGCACGACGACGATCGGGGTCGCGTACCTTATATTCGTGTGCTGCATGCCGATAGTGCTTAACACGAGGTTCGGAATGCCGCTTGTGATCGGCGGGACAAGCGTTCTGATCGTCGCGGGCGTCGTGCTTGACACGTTCAATCAGATACAGTCTTATATCTTCGCAAAGCAATATTCGAGCGTGATCAAAAAGGCGGGCAAGAAAAGTCGCTTTCGCGTTTGACATTGCGGAATATTAGGATAAAATAGGAAACCGTAATAAAAAGAATAAAAAAGGGTCAAGCAAGGACGTCGCGTCAAAAGTTTCACGCGACCCGATAGATTAAAGGAAGAAAGTATATGGCGAGAATAGCAGGAGTAAATATTCCAGTTGAGAAGAGGGTAGAAGTTGCCTTGACGTACATATACGGCATCGGTCCGACGCGGGCGAAACAGATAGTGAACGCGCTTAAATTTCCAAGCTCGCTTCGCGCGAAAGATTTGACGGACGCGCAGATCATAGACATATCGCGCTATATAGAACAGAATTTCAAGATAGAGGGCGACGTTCGCCGCGAAGTCACGATGAACATAAAGCGCTTGCAGGACCTTAAAACGTACCGCGGGCTTCGCCATCGGAACCGTCTTCCGGTTCGGGGTCAGCGCACTCAGACGAACGCGCGCACCCGGAAGGGCAAACGCGTCGCGGTCGCGGGATCGGCGACTAAAGGAAAATAATATGGCGTTGAAGCATAAGAAAAAAGTTCAAAAGAAAGTGTCGCACGGCGTCGCGCATGTTTTGGCGACGATGAACAACACGCGCATCACTATAACGGATCAGGGCGGCGCGGTGTTGTGCTGGGCCACCGCGGGCGCGAACAATTTCAAGGGCGCGAAAAAATCGACCCCCTACGCCGCGGCCATAGTCGCGGAAAGCGTGGCGAAAAAGGCGTGCGATTTGGGAATGAAAACGATAGACGTGCTTATGCGCGGCATCGGCGGCGGGCGCGAGTCCGCGGTCCGGGGCCTCGGCAACGCGGGCCTTATCGTGCAGACGATTACGGACACGACGCGCGTTCCGCACAACGGATGCCGTCCGAAAAAAGTGCGCCGCGTGTGATGCGCGTCTAACGCACTTGTTCGCGTTAGAATGTGCCAAGGTGGTGCGAAACCGACCCCGAAGTGTACTGATGGGTACATGAGTGGGGAGGTTTTGTTCCGATTTGGCGCAATTCTGGCGCGAACAACCAGTTGGGAAAATGATAAACTAACCAAAAGGTAAAAAAATGATAGAGAAAAATTGGCAGTCGCTTCTTAAGCCGAAAAAAATCAGCATTCACATAGACGATAAGAACGTGAACAAGGCGACCCTGGTGGCGGAGCCTTTGGAAAAGGGATTCGGATTGACCCTTGGAACCGCGCTGCGCCGCGTGCTTTTGTCGTCGCTTCAAGGCTGTGCGATCACAAGCGTCAAGATCGACGGGATTCAGCACGAGTTCACGACGATATCGGGCATTCGCGAAGACGTTACGGACTTGATTCTTAACCTTAAGGGCGTCTATTTCAAAACGGATTCGGAGGGCGCGAAGAAGGCGCATCTGAAAGTTTCGGGCCCCGCGGTCGTGACCGCCGGAATGATAGAATGTCCCGCCGGCGTGTCCGTGACGAACAAGGATTTTGAAATCTGCCATGTGGCCGAAGGCGCGGCCCTGGGCATGGAGATCAATTTGAACACCGGTTGCGGATACGTCGCCGCGAAGTTTCAGCAGAACACTCCGATCGGGACCATACCGGTCGACTCCATATATTCGCCGGTGCTTAACGTGTCGACGGAGGTGGAGGAAACGCGCGTCGGACAAATGACCGACTTTGACAAGCTTACCATGGTTGTGAAAACCAACGGCGCGGTCTCGCCGGAAGACGCGCTTGCGTACGCCGCGCGGATTTTGACGGATCAGCTTGTCGTGTTCATAAACTTCGAAGATCCGGCGGAAAAGATAAAGCCGGAAGTGGAGGAGGTCAAGAAAGAGACGCTTCCGTTCGATCCGAAACTGTTAAAGCACGTGGACGAATTGGAATTGTCCGTCCGCGCGAACAACTGTCTGAAAAACGACCATATCAATTATCTTGGCGAATTGGTCCAGAAGACGGAGGCCGACATGCTGAAAACTCCGAACTTCGGGCGCAAGTCTTTGAACGAGATCAAGGCCCAGCTGGAGGCGATGGGCTTTTCGCTGGGTATGGAAGTCCCGGGCTGGCCGCCTGAGAACATCGGACAGTTGGCCAAAAAATACGAGAATCCGTATAAATCATAAGGCGAAAGAAAATGAGACACGGGAAAAAGAATTATCATTTTAATCGCGACGCGAATTCGAGGAAGGCGCTTTTTCTCAACCTCGCGAAATCGCTGATAGAAAAAGAGCAGATAAAAACGACGCTTCAGCGCGCGAAAGCGCTGCGCGGCGTTGTGGAAAAACTTATCACGCGCGCGAAAGAGGACAGTGTGCCTAACCGCCGCCTTGTCGCAAGCGAATTGGAGAATGACGCGAAGACGGTAAAAAAATTGTTCGCTGTGCTGGGCCCGCGCTATGTGAAACGCCCGGGCGGATACACGCGCGTGTTGAAGTCTGGATTTCGATATGGCGACGCGGCCGAAATGGCGATAATGGAATTGGTCGATCGCGACGTCGACGCGAAGAAAAGCGCCGCGCCCGAAGGCGCGAAGAAATCGGCGGCGAAAAAAGAAAGTGTAAAAGACGCCGGTGTCCGTGACGCCTCTAAAAAAGTCGCGCATGATGCGGGCGGGGCGGCGGTCAGGGCGTCGAAAGGCGTGAAGGAAGTGTCCGTCAAACGCCGCGCGACCGGAAAATAAGGAACAAAAATGTATTCTATATTATTGACATTGCTGATCATAGTCTCCGTGATAATGGTCCTTGTGATATTGTTGCAAAAATCGGAAGGGGGCGGCATGTCCGGATCCCAGGCGGCAAGCATGTTCGGCGGCGCGCTTACGGGGGCCTCTGCCGGGAATTTCTTTACAAAATTGACGGCGTGGCTGGCGACGATATTTTTTGTGATATGCGCGGTGCTGGCGTTTTTGGTTTCGAAACAAGGCGGCAATATAGGCGGGCGGTCGGAAGTCAGAGAGGCGTTGCAGTCGACCGCGCCCGCGGCCCAAACGGTTTCGACGCCGATACCGGCCGATATGGAGGACGCCCCTGCGTCCGCGGATACGCCGAATATACCCGAGAATTAAAAATCCCGCCGACCGGCGGGTTCTTTATGCAAACCCGATTTTTATTGGCTAAGCGCGCCGACCGTGTTGGCTACATGGCCCAAGAGTTCTTCCACGGAAGACCTATACAGCGCCACGGCCAGCACCCCAGCCGATATACTTCTGGGATCAACGGGCTTATCTTTGGGCAACTCCACATGCTTTTCGATAGCCTTATTAACAAAAGATTTGTCCTTTATACCAAGCATAACACATCCCCTTTTTTCTGATAGGCGATATAATACCATGTAAAATATATTTGTCAAGTTTGCATGAAAAATATTTTTCAGGCCCTTTCGGGCGGGGAAAATCCGCCAAAACCCGGGGAATTTATAATGATTAATAATTAATAATTTATAATTGATAATTAATTTATTGCAATTTCTTTTTGCATTTATTATGCTTAGGATCGAATCCACAGGGATGTGGCTTCGGGGTTCTGATAAAGCCCATAGTTTCTCGACGCGACATTTTCGCGTTGTATCCGCCTGACGAAAACAAGGACGCGCGGAGCGTCTTTTTTATTTCGTCATACTCTCCGACCCAGGTCGGGGAGCCGCCGGTTATATATTGAAGACCGGCGGGGTCATTGGAAACTATGATTTTATCAACTCCCCGACCGCCAATTCCTTGGCGGTTTTTTTAATGCAGGGCACAGGTTCCCCTCCGTCGGAGGGGTGGCCCTGAAAGGGCCGGGGTGGTTTTCCAAGCCCGCAGAACCACCCCGTCTTGCTCGCCTACGGCTCGCAATCCACCCCTCCATAGAGGGGAACTTATGCTCTGCAAAGATAAAAAGGAACATACCATGAAAAAACTTTTATTGATCACTTTCTTTATTGCGCTTGCGCCGCCGGCGTTTGCCGTAAAACTGTGCAAAGGAATACCATGCGATTGGGTAAGCACCCACCCTTGGAATAGCAATACCAGTATATCCAGTAACAGCAGTCATACATGCAACCCTACATGCCAAACGGCCTCATCCAGTGCCGATGCAACGTTTACTGTTACAATAACAAACGGACTTGGCAGAACTGGAAGTATAAGCGGTCAATCGAGATGCGCCGCAAACAATTCGACAAATCCACCCGTGGCCAACACTTCTAGTAGTGGATACTATTGCTGGTGTCGTGTCACCAACATAGTTGATAGTACTAATAATCAAACCTGTCCGGCGGACAGTAATGGCGCGCCCTGGGTGTACTTCGGCGGCAACTACGACCTCGGCGCGGCCGACTGTCGGCAGTTTTGCGCGAACCGCTGCGCGATCTACTGTATCCGGGACGGCACGTACAGCATGTGTTCGCGTTCCGCGCTCCTCACAATACCGGCGCCAACCACCATATCCTCCGTAACCTGTCCGGCGAGCGGAACATGTACCACGAATTCCAATTACAAAACCGTTGCGGACACGGCGTCATGCGGAACTGGTTATGAAGAAACCACTTCACCGGCACTTACCATATCGGGCACTTATTCGGATTCAAAAGGAACGTTCACTTATACCGCTTGCACCCCTTAATTGCTACCTGCTATCTGCTAATTGCTAATTATAAAAATCGCCCTTGCGGGCGATTTTTTATAAAGTTGCCTTAATATTTTCCACTTCATAACATTCGACCCGATCTCCGACGGAAAGGTCGTTGTATTTATCAAAGCTCATACCGAATTCCACGCCCTTGCCGACTTCCTTCACTTCGTCCTTTTCCCGCTTCATCACGCCGATCTTGCCGTCATATACGACAACATTGTCGCGCAATAACCGGACGTTGGCGTCGCGCCGGATGACGCCTTCGGACACGCGGCATCCCGCGACGCGCACGCCCTTGCCGACGGTGAACAATTGGATGATGTCGGCATAGCCGATAAAATTCTCTCTTCGTTCGGGCGCAAGCTTGCCCGACAAGAATTCCTTCAATTCGTCCGAAATGCGATACACCACGGAGTGATACCATATGTCGACCGAAAGTTCCCGGGCCAGATCCCTGACCGCGCCGTCGCCGCGCACGTTGAAGGCGACGATGACGGCCTTCGATGCGGCGGCCATGCGCACGTCGCCTTCGGTGATGGCGCCGACGCCGGCGGACAAGATGTCGACTTTCGCCTTTTCGGTTTCTATGTTTCCGATCATGCCTTTGATCGCTTCCACGGAACCCTGAACGTCGGCGCGAAGAACGATCGGAAGCGACAATTTCTTGGCCTCTTTCGATTGTTCGAACAGGTCTTCAAGCGACGATTTCTTCGCGACGTTGGACAACTCTTTAGATTTATGGGCGCGGAACGCCGCGACTTCGCGCGCCTGGGCCTCCGTTGAAAGCCCGCAAAGATCGTCTCCGGCCGACGGCACGGACGTTATGCCGAGAATTACGGCCGGCTCGCTGGGCCCTATCGATTTCACGCGTACGCCGGCGGAGTTTATAAGCCCGCGCACGCGGCCCCATGTTTCGCCCACGACGAAGACGTCGCCGATCGAAAGCGTTCCCTGCTGCATAAGAATGGTCGCGGTCGAACCAAGGCCGTGTTCCATCTTCGCCTCCACCACGACGGCGTTCGCGGGCATGTCGGGATCGGCCTTAAGATCCATGACGTCGGCCAAAAGCAGAATGGCGTCTTCAAGTTTGTCCAAATTGGTTTTTTCCTTTGCGGATATTTCCACCGCCATGACGTCGCCGCCCATCTCTTCGACCTGGATTCCGTGCTGAAGCAGATCGGTGCGGACCTTTTGCGGATTCGCGTCCGGCAAATCGATTTTGTTTATGGCGACCACGAACGGAACGTTGGCGTCCTTGATGTGTTTAAGCGCCTCTATGGTCTGGGGTTTCACCGAATCGTTGGCCGCGACGACAAGTATCACTATGTCGGCCATAAGGGCGCCGCGGCGGCGCATCGCGGAAAACGTCTCGTGCCCGGGGGTGTCCAGAAACGTGATCGTCCGCCCGTTTTGCGATTTGACTTCATAGGCCGCGATATGCTGGGTGATCCCGCCGGATTCGCCCGACGCGACGAACGTGCCGCGGAATGCGTCGAGTAAGGACGTCTTTCCGTGGTCGACATGGCCGACGACCGTGACTATCGGCGCGCGCGGCTTCAAATTTTCGGGATCGGGTCGGCGTTCCAGCAAATCCGCGAAAGGCCTTTCCTGAACGCGCTTTACCTTCGCGCCGAATTCCGCCGCGACAAGTTCCACCGTGTCCGCGTCAAGGGATTGGTTTTGGGACGCCATCATCCCCATTTCCATAAGTTTTTTGATCACGTTGCCGACCTTTTCCGCCAGTGAAAGCGCCAAATCCTTGACGGTGATAGAATCGCCGACGACTACTTCGCGGTCGACTTTCTGAACGGGCTTGAACATAGCGCGCGCTTTTTCGCGGAACCGCCGTATGGAGGCCTCGCTTCTACGGTGCTCTTCCCGAATGGTGACGTCCTCGTCGCTGTCCATTATGATATCGCGGACGGAAATCTTGCCCTTGGAGAAATCCTTGACCTTTTTCTTTTCCTTGGAGGGCGCGTCGTCGTCGAAAGATTTTCTCGGGTTCGCGGCCGCGGGGGGGGCGAATCCTTTTGAAGAACCGTCGTCGGCGTCTTTCTCGCCGACCTGTTTTTGGATAAGTTTTTCCTTGACGGCGGCATAGTTCTCTTTTTCCTGGGCTATTTCGCGCATGCGCTGAGTCTGAAGTTCCTCCTCTTCGCGCATTTTTCTGCGGCGGTCTTCCTCGCGCTCTTTCGCGGCGGCAAGCACCGCGCGAAGTTTTTCGTCCTGGGCCGATTTCGCCGCGTTCGGGGACTTTGGCGCGTCGACCAGAAGATTTTGGCCGGGCATGGTGATCGTCCGCTTGCGCTCCACGAAAACGGTGTCGCCTTTTTTGGAGACGACCGAATCCGTATTCACCGATTTTTTCAGCGTTAGTGTTGCCATTATTGTTCCAAGGTTTCCTTGTTTGTTTCTTCGTCCGCCTCTTCCTTTTCCTCTTCGACCCCTATGCCGTATGCGATTTCGCGCGCTTTCATGATGATGCGTCCGGCCAAATGCTCGCTCATATTATCCTCGCCCAATATGGAGACCAGCTCGTCCACGTCGAGGTCCGCCAAATCTTCGATCGACCGGATCGCGTTGCGGCCGAGCTCCAATATGACTTCGCGCTTTATGAATCCGAAATCGCGCAAAGTGTCTTCGATTTTAAGGTCGATGCAAAGCTTGATGTATTCCTGTTCCTTCGATTCGATGAACGCCTTGGCGCGGTTTTGCAGTTCCGCGGACAGATCCGCGTCGAACCCTTCGATGCCGGAAAGTTCCGACGCGTCCACGAACGCTATTTCTTCGATGGTGCGGAACCCTTCGCCGATAAGGATTTTTGCGACCATGTCGTCGATGTCAAGCCCGGTCATGAACAGTTCCGTCTTTTCTTTGGTTTCTTTGGCGCGATGCTCTTGCTCCTGGACCTCGTTCATGACGTCGATGTTCCATCCGGTAAGCTGGGACGCGAGGCGCACGTTTTGTCCGCGCCGTCCGATGGCCAAAGATTGCTGATCCTCGTTCACGACGACGATCGCGCCGTGGGTATCCTCGTCCACGACGATGCGCACGACCTTGGCCGGCGATATTGCGTTCACTATATAGGGGGCCGGATCGTCGGAAAATAAAATCACGTCGATTTTTTCGCCGTGGCATTCGTTGATCACGGGCTGAATGCGGGTGCCCTTGATTCCGACGGTCATTCCGACCGGATCTATGGACGGGTCGTCCGTGGAAACGGCGATTTTCGCGTGGCTTCCGGGGGCGCGCGCGACGCTTCTAATTTTAATAAGCCCTTCGTATATTTCCGGCACTTCCTGAAAAAACAGCCTTTCCATAAACATCGGATGCGTGCGGGTCAAAAGTATCTGCGGCTGGGAATTGGAGCGCACGACGTCCAGGATAAGCGCGCGCACGCGGTCGCCGACTTGAAGCCGTTCGCCCGGGATAAGTTCCGTCCCGCGAATGTATCCTTCGGCCTTGCCGTTGATGTCGAGGAAAACGTTGCCGTATTCGTTGCGCTTTACGACGCCGCTGATGATATCGCCGATAGAGTCCTTGAATTCTTCGTATTGGCGGCCTTTTTCGGCGTCGCGGACGCGGGCGGTCATGATCTGTTTCGCGGTCTGGAACGCCATGCGTCCGAATTCCGGTTCGGGAAGCCGGTCGAACACGACGTCGCCGACCTTGGGCGCGTCCGCGTATTTTTTCGCCTCGATCGCGGTAAGCTGGGTGAACGCGTTGTATTCTTCGGTGTTTTTCGCGTCGTCGGCGATTACGTCGAACAAACGCTTTACTACGATCGCGCCGTTTTTGCGGTCGATTTTCACATCGATGTTCCACTCTTCGCCGTATTTCTGCTTTGCGATTTTGACCAAAGCCTGTTCAAGCGACTCAAACACGACCTCTATATCTATAAGCTTTTCGGTCGCGATTCCCGCGATGCCGAGCAACAAATCTTGTCTTGGCATGGATTCTATTACGGACATATGCTTCTCCTTTTCATTTCCTTATTAAAGAAGCGGCCTTCTTTTTGGGCCGCCCTTAAAAATCTTTCAAGAACAGGGGCATTATAGTATTGTTTTTTCCGATTCGCAAGTCTATAATGGCCCCTATGATAATAAGCGGATATTTTTCCCGTCAAATATGGGCGTCGTTCGCCGGATTCAGCCTTGTCTTGGGCGGCCTTGCGTGGATGGTTCAGATATTGCTTTTGATGAAATTGATAATCAAATACGGGGTCGACATCGGCGGATTCGTGGGCATGTCGGTCTATACGATCCCGATGCTCTTAGGCATCATAACGCCGTTCGTGGTGTTTATAAGCGTCATGTTCGTATACGGCAAAATGATAGAGCAAAACGAAATACCGGTTTTAAGCGCCTGCGGAATGTCGCCCGTAAGAATAGGGCGCCCGGCCTTGATGTTCGCGATTGTGATAATGATCCTGAATTACGGGGCAAGCCTTTGGCTTATACCGAAAACCCAGGATATGTTCTATTCCGCGCAGTGGGAGCTTCGATACGGCATCGGACACTTGAAGCTTCGCGAATCGTCGTTCAACCAGATGACGAACGGCGTCGTGATTTATGTGGAGCAGGTGAATCAGAAAGACCTTATAGGCCTTGTCATGCGCGACGCGCGGAATCCCGGCGACGAAAGGCTTATAACGTCCGAGTACGGCAAATTGATAAACACGCCGAACGGCCTTTCCATAGTCATGGGCGCGGGCGCGCTTCAAATGGGCGGCAAAAGCGGCGTGATGATGGGAACGTTCGACGGCGCGCAGATGGATCTGGAAATGAACGACGCCAAAGAATCCGAATTGCTTCGCGCCCGGCGCGTCTCGACGGGCGAGTTGATGAAGCTTATCCGAACGCTCGATTACTTCCGCCCGCCCCAGAAAAGCAAGATAGTGTCGGAGGCCGCGACAAGGTTTTTATCCCCGCTTATGGGCCTGATATTCGTTCTTATCGCGATGGCGTGCCTTCTTAAAACGACCGCGCTTCGAAGACGGGCCAGCTTTGCGGGCTTTGCCGCCGCGATCGCCATGATTTCGTCCGAAACGTTGTTTATGACGGTCTCGGCGTCGGCGTCCACAATCGCGGAGTTGTATTGCCTTGGCGCCGGACAATTGGTCTTGATCGCCGCCCTGACATGGTATCTTTGTAAAAAATGAAAAAGTTGCTTTGCTCTTTCTTCATTCTTCATTCTTCATTCTTCATTGCCGCGGCATACGCGGCGTCGCTTGACGTCGAATACAAGGAAATTTCCGCGGACAAATTGAAATACAACGTGAAATCGGGCAACCTTAAAACGTCGGGCAAGACGGAGATCGTCGGAAAAACCGGACAGAAAATCACGCTTTTGGACGCGCACCTGTCGAAAACGACCGCGGGCGGAAAAAATGTCGTGATGGAGTGGGACGAACGGACGATGATGACCGCCGAAACGTTCGGGAAAAATGAAGATTTGACCAAGGCCGACAATATAACCTATACCGCGTGCCATAATTGCGACGAAACGGTCACGGCGTGGACGGTCCGCGCGACGGGGGCGTCGCACGACGCCGCGGCCAAGGAAATGTATTTTTATAATTTCTGGTTCGATATGTACGGCGTGCCGGTTTTTTATCTTCCGCTTGTCGTTCAGCCGGACCCGACTGTCAAATACAGGTCCGGCCTGCTTGTTCCGGAATTCAGTTCCGCGACCAATACGGGAACTGGGATAAACGTTCCGCTTTACATAAATTTTTCCGGATACCACGATATGACGGTGACCGGAACGTACCTTACCAGGGAAAACCCGCTGGTTCGGATAGAGCATCGCCTTCGCGCCGATCGCGCGGAATTCGACACGGCCGGGTCGTACACGAAAATGCGGGGAACGGGGCTTGACAGATGGCACCTGTTCCACAACGATGCGATAGAGCTTGGCGAAAACGCGCGCATCAAGGCGAATATTCAGCGCACGTCCGACAAAACTTACCTTCAGCAATACGAGTTTTACGACGACCAGCCGTTTTTGGAATCGAACGTTAAGTTGGAGTTGTTCGAAGAGCGCGGCTATGCGACCATGGACGCGAACATATTCCAGGACTTAAGAAGCGGTTGGGGGCGGACTAAGATTCCGGACGGCGATATTTTGCCCAAGATCCACGGCGTATATCAGGTCGGGATATCTGAAAATCTATACGGCCGCTTCATGGGCGACGTGATGCGCATCGGCGATATGGACAACGATTGGTCCGTGAACCGCGCGATAGGAGAGGGGCGCGTGGTCGCGCCGCTGGAATTCGCGTGGCAGAAATTCACGCTAAGCGCCGCGGCGCGAAGCGACCATTATTACTATTATAATTACAGCGCGAGGGATCGGATGTGGGACGGGTACGAATCGCGCCTGCTTCCGTCCGGCTATGTCGATTGGGAAATGCCGTTTGTCCGCGCCGGGAATGATTTCACGCAAATCATAAGGCCGAAGGCGCGCGTGACGGCGCTGGGGCGGTCCAGAAACGAGAACTTTGCGAATCTTGATTCCAGGGGCGCGATTTTATCCGACGCGTCGCTGTTTTCGAACAACAGATATTCCGGATACGACGAATGGGTGAACGGAACGTATGCGGATTATGGGATCATGTGGACCGGGTACGACGAGGCGGGGCGCGGGGCGGAAATTTTCATAGGCCAAACCTATGACTTTGACACGGATTCCGGTCCGGATCCCAACAGCGGATATAATACCCTTGGACGCGGCGCGTCCGATATGGTCGGCCGCGTGGGGCTTGATCCGCTGAACGGGCTTTCCATTACGTCAAGATCCAGGTTCGGCAAGGAAAGAGCCGATCTGCGCCATGTGGAAACGGACGTGCGCGTCGGCGGGAAAAACTATGTGTCGGTCGGATACATATGGGCGGTTCAGTTTTTGGACAACGATTATACCAGGGGCGGCGACGACATATCCGAAGGGACCGTCGGCGCGGGCGTTTATCTTACGGGCAGAATGGCGGTCCGCGGCTGGGGCGTGTATAATTTCAAAGAGCAAACCCCGCAAAGATACAACGCGGGGGTGTATTACGAACATCCGTGCTATACGCTCGGATTCATATACAGCGTTGACAATGCGAGCAAAATATACGATGCTGACAAAGAATTGAGCTTTCGCGGCTCTCAGTCGTTCAAATTGAAATTTTCGATAAAAATGGGAAAGTAAAATAATGAAGAATGAAGAATGAAGAATGAAGAAAGTTTTTTATTTCGGTTTCTGGGCGGCCCCTGTCTCCCCCTCCTTGAGGGGGAGTGGCGCCTTTGGCGCCGAGGGGGAGCTTTATTCATTTTTCTTTATTCATTCTTCATTCTTCATTCTTCATTGACAATGGCGGCGACGATCGTCGCGACCGTGAACGGCAACCCGATAACCGACGTCGACATTACGGAAAGAACAAAGATAATACCGCCGGCCCTTAATAATCGCGACGCGGCGAAAAACGCGATCATAGACGACTATATAAAACTCGAATACGCCAAGTCGATGAAAATAGAACCGTCTGAAAAGGAAGTCGCGGCCGCGATAAAAGAACACAAGGATAATCCGCAAATGCGGCTTTATGCGCGCGCGACGCTTTCGTGGCAAATAATGATAATGCGCGCGCTGGTTCCGTCGATATCTGTCTCGGAATCGGATTTGGATATGGAAATGGCGGATTTGGAAAGGGCGCACGGTTTGCCCTTGGACGTGACGTTTCTGCGCCTTATAGACGTTCCGAAAGAGATATATGATAAATTGGGAAAACCGAACTCGTGCATCGATGCCGAGAATATGGCGAAAAAACTCGGTGGAGCGCCGCAAAAAATAAATGCCCTGGAGTACGAGCTTGCGCCGGAAGTACGCGAACACTTTATAGGGCTTGAAGTCTTTGCGTGGTCGCCGTTGACGGAGGGGCGGACATTTTTGATATGCGATAAAAAGAAAACGAAAGAGTGGGGACAACTGGACGATATAATAAAACAAAACGCGATTTACAAACGCGCATTGTTCCAGGCCGATCAATTGCTGAAACAACTCCGCCGCCGCGCCGCGATAACATAAAAAAGTGAGTGCCGGCCCCTTCCCCTGGAACAGGGGAAGGACAGAGTTCCTTGGCGGTTTCACCGCCTTAGGAAATCTTGATAGGGGTTAATTTATCGTCATTGCGAGCCGCCATAGGCGGCGCGGCAATCCAATCCTTTGTCATACCGCGGTTTAACCGCGGTATCCAGTAATAAGCGCGCGGGGCAAAGCCCCGCGACAACAATTGCTAATTGCTACCTGCTATTTGCTAATTAAATAAAAAAATCCCCTTTCGGGGATTTTTTTATTTCTTGCTCTTGTACAGTTCCTCGAAATCCACGACCTGCATTTGGAAGGGCGGAAAGCCCGACTCCGCCGTCATGCGAAGGACCAAAGCGCGGACGTTCGGAAACAACAGCGTCGGAACGTCGGCCAAAAGGGAATGTTTCACGTCTTCCTCGCCGTCGTCCTTTTCGATTTGGACCAGCGCGGAATATACGCAGTCGATTTCGAACACGGTTTTGGCCGCCTTCGGATCGTCAAGTTTGGAATGAAGTTTTGTGACAAGGTCGACCATGAACAATTTGTTTTCGCTGGACTTGATCTGAATATCCAGATTGATGTCCATTTTCGCCTGGGTGTTGTCCTGTTTGAAAAACAACTCCGGCACGCTGGGCGAGTCGAACGACAGTTTTTTAAGGAACGAGGACATAAGTTTGAATTGCGCCATTTTGTAAATACTCCTGTTTTTGGTATAATATAGCGCAATTAACCGGATTGTCAAAAAAATATGAAAAAATTGATTTTTGTATTGCTGTTGTCGTCGTGCGGGATATTCGATATGCCCGACCATGCCGGGGACCAAAGCAAAATCACGCGGAATATGACCCCGGTCGGGTTTTCAGAACTTCCGGGCTGGCGGAACGACGACCAAAGATACGCGCTTCAGGCGTTCAGAAACACATGCCGCGCTAAATCCATACAATACGCGGGCCGGGTGGTCCCGGACGAACAATTGGTTCGGGAAAAGTGCCGGTTTCTGCCCGGATCGTCCGCGGACACACTGACCGTCCGGAAATGGTTCGAACAGCATTTTAAGCCCTATAAGGTGTCGGACGACGCGACGAAGGGCGGAAAATTCACGGGCTATGCCACTTTGATCATCCCCGCGTGCCGCCAAAAAAGCACGGAATGCAGCGCGCCGGTCTTGGGCGTTCCGAAAGACGGGCGCGAATTCAAAGGCGTGCACAGCCAAAGGATAATAAACGACCGCATAGGCGAGATACTGTATTGGACGGATCCGATCGACTTGCAGGTCGCGCAAATAAACGGGGCCGCGAAGCTGGCCCTTGACGACGGAACGGAAATTCGGCTTTCGGTCGCGACTACGAACGAAATGCAGTTTACGGGAATAGGGGCCCAGCTGGTGGAGCGCGGCATCCGTCCGCCCGACGGATACGGCATGCATTCCGTCCGCGAATACCTTAAAAAGAACCGCGCCTTGGCGGCGGAGTTGATATCCAACAACGCGCGTTATGTGTATTACGCCGAATCCGCGGCGGACGAAGTGACGGGAAACATGGGCGTTCCCTTGACGAAAATACGAAGCGTTGCGATAGACAAGAACATCTATACTCTGGGAATGCCGACGTATGTCGCGACCACGTTGACGAACGGAAAATCATTCCAAAAACTTATGGTCGCCCAGGACACGGGAAGCGCGATAATTGGCTATAACCGCGGCGACATATATTTCGGCGAAGGCGACGAGGCGTTCGAATACGCCCAGGGCCAGAACGCGCCCGGCCAAATGTATATCCTGTTGCCGAAAGAATACAGATAGTCGCGTCATTATTGACAAATTATGTTTTATATATTAAAGTTACCCTCGTTTGATTCAGGAATAAAAAATGGAACATGTCCTGTCTTTATCTTCCGATGCGTCCGCAAATCCGGTCGGCGAAATAGTCGTCGGAATAGGCCTTAAAATAAAAGGGGCCAAACACGAGAAGGTAAAGTTTAAACATAGGGCTTTTTGCAGTCCGGAATGTCTGTTCTTTGCCGACAAAAACGTGGAGAAAAAATCCGGGCCGCTCAGCCCGAAGCGCGCGTTCGTATGCAAGGGCATATGTAGGAAAACCTACATGGTTGCGATCAATGCCGAACAGTCCCTGGAAAATTTTGCCAGAAAACATTGCGGATGGAAGAATGACGGGAATGTCCGCGCGATGCTTAAAGACAAATTTGGGATTTATGTAGAGCAGCCCGCTTTCCTCCACGGCCCGATCATCGAAACAACATATATGGTGAATGACGACGGCGACGTTCCCGGCCGCGGCGTCATGCTGGCCCAAGAAATAAACGCGGCGGTTGAAATCGCGCTTAAAGGGCAGTATGCGGAATATAAACGGGCTGAGATAGGCCGTCTCATAGGAATCCTTAAAAATATCGCCCATATCCAATAATCGGGTCGGTCAAAAAAATCTTGACAAATTATATTTAATATAATATATTATGCCCACTTTAATAAGGATAAAAAATGCTATTCAAATCATTATTTGGCTATAAAAGTGCCTTCAAAACAAAGCGGCCACATTTCTTGAAGGACCTGGGTATGTTTGGGAAAGACGCGTTGCTTAAAAGATTTCCTGGCGACAAGCCCGGCCACAGTCATACGAGAAAAGGCGATTCGTATGTAATAATAACTGTCAAGGTCGGTAATAATGAAAGTGTGAAATGTGTGACCAGAACGTATGTAAAGCCCGGTTTTTGGGACAGGGAACAGTTGATCATCGACAACGGCAATCCTGTCGAATGGAAGTTTTGGGGTCGGGATTCGTTTGAAATATACGGCCCGCGCATGAATATCAAATTCATTGATTCATGCCTTATAAGCAACGTCCAGATGGAATATATAGACGAAAAAACCAAACGGTTGATAACGGCCACGGCGGTGATTGACCCCGAAAACAAAAAAATAGAGCTTGTCGACGTTTCCCCGGCAAAATCCGTCCCAGACCTTGATGACCTTGTGATGAAAATGGTGGAGTATCTCAAAGATTGCCGCGGGTGCATTGAAGGATAGACGATTTTTTAGTTGCTTTTCCGAATTTTTATGCAATAATCGGCGCATCCGAAACGGCTTGATATGGCTGCCGCAAGGATGTGAAAAAGGATATAGAAATGCCAAAGCTGAAAACAAAGTCAACGCTTAAAAAGCGTGCCAAAATGACGGCGGGGGGCCTTGTTCAGGTCCGGCGTCAGGGCCACAATCACATGCTGCGCAAAAGGGCGAAGCGGTCGCTTCGCGCGGGGCGCAAAGTTCAATATGTCAACGAGAATATGGCGGATCAGATTAAAAAACTGGCGCCGTATGGTTTGCGGGACTAGGGGGTGAAAAATGGCACGTGTAAAACGCGGGACGACCGTAAAGCAGAAACATAAAAAAGTATTGGAAAAGGCGAAGGGATTCCTCGGCCGCCATCACGGCACGTTCAAGGCCGCGAAGGAAAAAGTCGACAAGGCGGGACAGTACGCGTACCGCGACCGCCGCGCGAAAAAGCGGACGTTCAGATCGCTGTGGATCATAAGGATCAACGCCGCGGTAAGGGCAAACGGAATGACGTACGCTTCGTTTATGAGCGGGCTTAAGAAGGCGAACATAACGGTCGACAGGAAAGTCTTGGCCGAGATGGCGTTTGCGAACGACGAAAACTTCAAAAAACTTATCGAAGAATCAAAACGATTTACGACCGCTAAGAAATAGATTTTCGGCCGCGCTTTGTTGTGTTGATAATGCCGCCGAAAGGCGGTATTATTGCCTAAACGTCTGGAAAGGAAAAACCATGTTGGAACAGATAAAAAAAATAAACGATCTTGAAGAGCTGCAGAAATTGCATTCGGCCGCGTTCGGCAAAAACGGAACCATGACGGCGCGTCTTAAAACGATGAAGGATCTGCCGGAGAAAGAGCGCGCGGCGCTTAATGCGGAAAAGGAAGAATTGCAGAACGCGTTCAAAACGCGCCGGTCGGAAATAGAGAATGAAAAAATAATGGCCGCGTTGTCCGGCGACAAGATCGACGCGACAAGAAGCCCCGCGCCGGAACGGTCGGGCAAGGTCCATCCGTTGACGCGAATCTGGAAGGATTTAAGCCGCGTTTTCCAAAGCATGGGATACGAATTGGCCGAAGGGCCGGAACTGGAGGACGATTTCCATAATTTCACCGCGCTGAACGTTCCGCCGTATCATCCCGCGCGCGACATGCAGGACACGTTTTTCATAGAGGGAACCGACAATCTTCTGCGCGGCCATTCGACGACGGTTACCGTGCGCGAAATGACAAAGCGCAAAGACAAGACCAAGGTCATCACGTCGGGCGCGACATACAGGCGCGATCTGGACGCGACGCATTCGCCGATGTTCCACCAATACGACGGCGTGGTCTTGGGAAAGGACATA
Source organism: Rickettsiales bacterium (assembly GCA_031273075.1). GTDB lineage: Bacteria > Pseudomonadota > Alphaproteobacteria > Rs-D84 > Rs-D84 > JAISGC01. The sequence continues at coordinate 3,495 of JAISSM010000019.1, read as the reverse complement.
ACGCTTGCGGACCTGATATCCGACATAAGAACGTATCTTGAATTGATATTCGGAACGAAGGACATATCGCTTCGCATCCGCCCGTCGTACTTCCCGTTTACGGAGCCCAGCATAGAATTCGATTTGGAATGGGATAAAAAAACGGGCCTTCCGTCGAAGGGAAGCGGCCTTTGGCTGGAAATGGGCGGCGCGGGCATGGTGCATCCGAACGTGCTTCGAATGTGCGGGCTTGATCCGGACAAGGTCCAGGGCTTCGCGTTCGGACCGGGCCTTGACAGACTTGCTATGCTGAAATACGGACTTAACGACATACGCAAATTTTTCGACGGCGACATACGCTGGCTTGAAGCGAAAGGATTTTAAGATGAATTGGACTTACGATTGGCTTTTGGATTATCTGGACACAAAGGAGACGGCGCGCGGGATTGCGGACAAATTGACCGGCATAGGGCTTGAAGTCGAAAATCTGTCCGCGCCTTCCGAACCCGTTGCGGCGAAAATCGTCGAATGTTCCGACATACCGGACACGCATCTGCATCTGCTTAAAGTGGATGACGGAAAGGATATAAGACAGGTCGTGTGCGGCGCGCCGAATTGCCGTGTCGGACTTGTGTCGGCCTTGGCGCGTCCGGGATGCGTTGTCGGGGGCGTTGAAATCAAAGTCGGAAAAATCAAGGGATTCGAATCCGACGGAATGATGTGCAGCGAAAAGGAATTGGGCGCCGGCGACGATCACGGCGGGATTATGGAGCTTAAAAACGCGAAATTGGGCGAACCGTGGAACGGCGAAAAGGCGTCCGACGCGAACGCCGTGTTCGATGCGAAGGTCTTGGCGAACCGCCCGGATTATTTGGCCGTCCGGGGCATAGCGCGCGATCTGTCCGCAACCGGCATAGGAAAATTCATCGCCTCCCGAATCCCTGTCATTCCCGCGAAGGCGGGAACCGAATCCCGAATCCCGAATCCCGAATCCCGAAAAATTGTTATTAAAAACCCGGAAAGATGCCCGACCTATAACTTCGTTGAAATCCGCGGAATAAAAATCGCGCCGTCGTGCGACAAGATCGCATCGCGCCTGTCCGCGATCGGAATCAATCCGAAGAACGCGCCGGTCGACGCGACGAATTATGTTTGCTTTGATATAGGTCAGCCGATGCATTGCTTCGACGCGGACGAAATCAAGGGCGATATTATAATCAGGAACGCGAAGGACGGCGAAAAATTCACGGACCTTTTCGACGCCGAACACATTCTTTCGGCGGACGACCTTGTGATCACGGACGCGGACGGGATACTCGCGCTTGCGGGCGTGATGGGGGGCAAGCGCGGAATGACGACGGACAAAACCGAAAATATAATTTTGGAATCCGCGTATTTCGAACCGCTGGGAATAAGGAAAACGCGCCGTCGTTTGGGCCTTTCGACGGATTCGAGTTACAGGTTTGAGCGCGGCATAGACCCGACCATGACGACACAGGCGCTTGCCTTGGCGTCGGAAATCATTATGAAGGAATGCGGCGGAAAAATTTCGGCGGCAAGTTGCGTCCGGGCGGAATTCACGGGCCCGAAAATAAAATACGACCCGAAATTTTTCAAACGAAGAATAGGATTCGACGTCGATGAAAAAACGCAAAAAGAGATCCTTGAAAAACTCGGTTATGAAATCACGGTCGACCGCGAACTTTGGACGGTAAGCTGTCCGCCTTGGCGCGTCGACGACGCGATAGCGGAAAAATTGACCTCCGACATAGTGCGTATATGCGGCTATGACAGGATCGCGGATATGAATATAAGCCCGTCGCCGAAAATGGTCGACATAAAGCCGGTTTGCGAAGAGAACGATTTCTTTGCGAAAACGCGAAGGCTTGTCTAACATAAATCGTACGGCTTCGGCAACCTTTTCAAAGAGAGATTGGTTTCGGATAAACCGAATGTGAAATTGGCGAATCCTTTGGCCGATTATATGAACACGGCGCGGAACAGCCTTGTTCCGAATATGCTGGACGCGGTGGCGGAGAACGAAAAAAGGGGATATCCCGACCTTGCTATGTTTGAGGTCGGAACTGTGTTCGACGGGCCCGATCCGGGGGACGAGCATAAACAGATAGTGATAGCGCGCGCGGGTGCGGCCGAAAAAAGACATTGGCTTAAACGCGAAAGACCGGTCGATATCTTCGACGTGAAGGCCGACCTCTTGGCGTACGTTGGCAAAGCGGAAACGAAAACCGACAATCCTCCGATGTGGGCGCATCCGTACAGATACGGCCGCCTTGTAAGGGACGGAAAAACCTTGGGGGAATTCGGCCAATTGCACCCGAAACTGGCAAAATATTGGAAAATCAAAACCCCTGTGGTTCTGGGCGTAATAGACGATATATCATATATCAAAAATTATTGTCATCCCCGCGGAGGCGGGGATCGCATATCGCATATCGCAGAGAATAACTTCCAACCCATAACTCGCGACTTTTCATTCGCCTTGAAGGGGGAACTCCCGGCCGAAAAAATCGTCGCGGCGGCGAAATCCGCGGATCCGCAGATCAAAAGCGTCACCGAATTCGATTTTTATGAAAACTCCGTCGCGTTCGAGATAACGTTGGAACCGGCGCGGAATCTGACCGACGCGGACCTTTTGGAAATCCAGAACAAAGTGACGGCGTCCGTCGAAAAACTTGGCGCGAAAATCCGCGATAAATAACTTTTTTTTCCCCCCGATTTCTGATAAAATTATAAAGATAGAGAGAAATGAAATCGGGACGGTGTCCAAGGCACCCTTTTTTGCCGTGCGTTTTTTGCGCTCTGACGTTTGCGCTGGCGTTTTTTGCGCCGATTTCGGCGTTTTCGGATTTCAACGGCGATAAGGCCGCGATAACGAACGCCAAATCGATAGAGACCGCCAAAATCACGCTTATGAAAGCCGTCGAGAACCTGGCCGCGGATTGGAAAGACAAAGTAAATAAAAGCGTCAGGGACAAGGCGATAAGGGACGCGAAGGCCGCGTCGGAAAAAACGTATTCCGCGGAGGATGTGGCGGACCTTCGGAGAAAAGCGGACGCCGCCAAGGAAAATGAAACGTCGCTGGAAAACAGAATGCTTGGCGGGCTTACGATGGCGGCGACCGGGATCGGCGGGATGCAGATGATGCAGGGCATCGCGGAAATGAACGCGGACAAGGCGGCGGACGCGGAAATGCGGTCGTACTTGAGCACGATAATATGCGGGATCGGCGGCGGCAAAAGCGTTCCGTATGAAAATACTGGATCGTCGCCTGAGGACCCGGGTCAGCTTTTTACCGCGCGAAGGAAATACATGGAGCTTGCGGGCAAAACGAAGTCCGCGAAGGAAGTTCTCGGGATGGCGCCGGGAATAGAATCGGAGTTGATCGCCGACACGTCGCGATTGTATCAAAACAGAGGCACGGACACGGACGGGATCAACAGGGCGCTTGGAGAAGATTATGTAAGCGAAAGGGCGGAGGCGAACAGCGGAAGGGAC
>JAISSM010000044.1 GCA_031273075.1 Rickettsiales bacterium | reverse complement strand
CGCGATTTGGCGAAGGCGCGCGTGCTCGCCCCGGACTTTATTCAAATATCTCGCCTCCGCGTCCCGGCGCGCGAACAGTTTTATGTTCATAAAGTTCGAAACGCTGTCGACATAGCTCGCCGTGACCTTCGCCGAGTACCTCGCCGCCGCGACCCACGCCGTCCAAAGGCCCTTCGTATGCAGGCCGCAATGCCCGAACCGGACGCCCGCGCAAACCATAAACAGCACCGCCACCGCCCAATGCACCTGAAACATCAGCGCCGAATTCACTATCAAAACGCCCATCAGCGCGATCAATCCGTACGTATGGCTTACCACTATTTTGCGGAACCGGTTGATGATAAAGCCCGCCTGTTCGACCAAAAAGCCCGCCGCGTGGTCTTTGAAAAACGCGACCGTTTGCCGCGCGAGCCGTCTGTATACGATCTCGCCGACCTTGACTTTTACAATAGGGTCGTATTTCGATTCCACATAGCCGGACGCCGCCTCCGCGATCAAGACGATCAAAAACGTCGCGGTCACAAGCAAAAGCACGGGCGTCATCTGCGGCATAAGCGGAAGGTTCGGATCCGCGCCCGTTATGCCGTCCAAAACCCAGCGGACGACCAAGGCGGGGGCTATGCGGCCCAATATGTTTTGAAGCGGCAAAAGAAACAAAAGTCCAAAGACGTAATATCTGAACTTTTTGACAAGCCACCAATAAAATCCCACGACCGTTCCCGGAAACAAATCGTATTTTTTCATGAAACGATTATATCAAATTTGCGGCAAGGCCGCAAAACAAAACGCGCCAACGGCGCGTTTTGTCTAAAAAAGCATATATAAAATTACAATTCCGAGCGCCACTCTGTATATCGCGAACGGCAGAAAGGAAAAGCGGCGCACAAAATGCATCATGAATTTTATAGCTATCAGAGAAAACACGAACGACGAGGCGACCGTCGTTATCGCCGCCGTCCAATCCACCGCCTCCGCGGCCCTTAACGCGCCCAGCAATTCCCACGCCCCCGCGGCCGCGATCGCGGGCATCGACATAAGGAACGCAAAATCCAGCGCCTTCGGCCTGTCCACGCCCCGCGCCCGCATCATCGAAATCGTCACCCCGCTTCTGGACACCCCGGGGATCAGCGCCATGACCTGCGCCAATCCCGCAAGAAACGCCGTTCCGGGCGAAACGTCGCGGTCTTTTTTCCCGAATCTGTCCGCGGCCCAAAGCAGGGCGCCGAACACGATCATGTTTACCGCTATGATCATTGGCGCGCGCGGCGGGTCTATGAATAATCCCAGCATCAGCATCGGGATGAACGACAATGTCAGGCGCCAGGCCAGGCCCATGTCTTCGAATGTCAAGAGCGCGCGCACGCGGCGCCTGTAACGCCACATCACCGCCAGAAGAGAGCCCACGTGCGCGGCCACGTCTATAAAGCGGCCCTGATCCGCCACGGACGCGAGCGCCGGGATCAGCGCCAAATGCGCGCTTGAACTTATCGGAAGGAATTCCGCGAACCCCTGGATAAACGAAAGCAAAACAAGGTATTCCGACGTCATGACGCTTAAACCTTCGGCACGACCATAAGGCGCATATCAAGCGCGTTGACTATTTTTTGAATCGTCGCGTATTCCGGGCGGCTGTCCGGAGCGAACACTTTGTAAAGCCCGGACCGGCTTATCCCCGCCCGCTTTGACAATTCCGCCATATTGCGCGCGCGGGCGATCGTTTCAAGGGCGACCTTTACATAATGCGGATCGCCGTTTATCAATTCGTCGTTCAGATAGTCCGCCATCATCTGTTCGTTGCGCATAAACAGGGCGCCATCGAAATCGCCGATGTTCGGATTGTTTTTATAATTCAATTTCTTTGCCATTTTTATACCTCTTCGTTTAATTTTTTTGCCTTCTCAATATCGCGCCTTTGGCCGGACTTTATTCCACCGCAAAGCAAAATCACAATCTCCCGGCCGCGCCGCGAGTAATAAATCCTGTATCCCGGGCCGAAACGGACGCGCAATTCGAAAATACCTTTCGCGCCCGCGATCGGTTTTGCGTCGCCAAAATTCCCGTCCTTTACCCGCTCGATCCTTTCGACCACGATGCGGACTATCTCATCACTTTGTTCCGACATCCATTCCTTAAACGCCGCATGCATTTTTACAATCATTCCGCCTTCCCTTAATATTGGTAGTGTATCCAATCGTGGACACTTTGTCAAATAAAATCTATAACTATTTGCAATGCATCGGGGCATATGTTACTCTTGCCCTTATGAAAAAAGGCTTGGTCGTTTTGGCCCTTTTGCTTTCGGCTTGCAATTCCATTCACATGAAGCCCCGCAGTTTGGACAAGTCCGAGACTATTTACGCATGGTACGGCGGCTATCACATGCGCCACGCCGTAAAATCGGAACTTGACGCGCGCGGATACAACGTCGTGGTCGGAAAATTAAAAAATTCCATTACCGATACCGGGGACCATGTTGTTTCCATGGCCGACATAATCGATATGCAGGGCGCGCGATACGTTTTTCGTGTGCGCGAACACAACAAACGATTCGCCCCTTTGTGGTGCATGTTCAACGGATTTTACTTTTGGGTGTTCGACGTATCGATCGCCGATCAGAAAAGCGGCGAAGAGATTTTGTCGTGGAGCGGCAGGGGATGCGCCTATGGGAACCTTTCGCGGCTTAAATCCATAATGGACGAACTTGAAAAGTAACTATGGAAGCGGCCCCGCCTAAATTTTTTTCTTGATTTTTTTTATCGTTTTGCTATACTCTCTTTCGACCACAGTTGGGAAACTTGGTCGGGGTTTTTAGAGAACCCGTTGATATACGCGGCGTCTTCAGGCGTCCGTGATCCGACAAAAGAAAAGACCGTCGGCGCATCGCGCCGTTTTCTTTTCCTTCCCCACCAACTTATGGTTGGGAGGCCGCCAGTCATAAAACAGGGTTAGCCCGAAAACTGACGGAGGCCGGTTATATCAACGACTTCTCTAAAACCTCCCGACCGCCAAATACGGCGGTCTTTCATGCCGAAGGCATAAAGGTTTGCGCCGACGTGTCGGAAGGAGAAGTTCGATATGTCAGTTTTCCACAATCGCGCCCGCCGATTGCGCAAGCAGCGGGCAAAAGGTTCGCACTTCGGTTCTCGGCCTTTATGCGAACCTTCCCCCTTGCGGCGGATCCCTCCGCATCGGGGCTTTTGCGGGGCGACGGCGCTATGCCCACATCCCTGTTAACAAGGCGGATCCCGCCGTCCCGCACCACCCTTCGCCTCTGCGAGGCTTCGGGTGGCGCAGCCACACAGAAGGCGAGCAGTTAAGGCGAAGCAGGGCTTTTCGTCCATTGTAACCAGTCAACAGTCCACAGTCAATAGTGATTAGTGATCAACGCTTAAAGGCAGGTTTTGAGGGCCTGATACATGACGCCCAGATCGGTTTTTAATAAAGTCGCCGTCACCATCTCCTTATTATCCGTGCGGCGCGCGCCTTCCAGCATTTTCGCAAACCCATGCACAAAGTGCGTCGCCTGGCTTCTGAACACCGCGTCCGATTTGAACATTTCCTTGACCCGCCTTTTGTCCGCCGCGGAAATCATTTTCGCAAACCATTTGCTGAATATCCCCTTGTCGCCGCCGTTGTATTTGTCCATGACCGAGTCCGGTATCTCCGCCCCTATCGATCTTGTCAAATCCACCGACAGGTCGTGAAGTTTTTCCATTATCCCCTCTATCATTTTCGTAAAGTCCTGGACCGGGATCACGCGCGCGGACGCGACGTTCATTTTCGCCGCCGCCGGCGCCGCGTCCGTGTCCGCGACAGAGGCGGCCGACGCCGGCGTTCCCGCGGACAACTCGCGCACCGTTTTCGCCGCGCGCGCGTAATCGTCCACAAGGCCTATCATCTGCTGCCTCGACGCGCCGGTCAATTTTTCCAAAAACAGCGCGCCGTCCCCGATTTTTTTAAGCGCGTCCGCCGCCGCCGCCTTCATGTCCGCTATTTTTTCGCCCATATAATTCGCCTTCCTGAGAAGTTCGGCGGCCAGGCCGTCCGATTCGTCCGAAAGCTTCGGCAGCGAATCCCGAAGCCCTTGAAGGACTTCGGCCAACGGACGGATCTGATCGCGCGCGACGTTAAGCCCGCGAAGCGTCTCGTTTATGCCGCCAAGCATCGG
>JAISSM010000017.1 GCA_031273075.1 Rickettsiales bacterium | reverse complement strand
TGGATCTGCCCATCTTGGGACAACGGCGGGTGCAGTTACGGATCCTGGCAGATCGAATCGTCCCAAGGCACCATGGCGTATTTTATTTCCCACTTGAAAGAGACGGGAAGTCCGTACTACAATGCGCTCGTCAACGCGGGCGGGGCCGCGGCCGCAAAAAGGGGGGATAAAAAATTCGTCGACGCGTGGCAGAAGCTGGCCAGGGACGATCCCGCCGGGTTCGAGCAGGCCCAATACGGTTTCATCCGCGATAAAAGGTATTTGCCGGCCGCGAATCATTTCACGGCCAAGGGATTCAATTTGGAATCCAGGTCCCAGGTGGTGAAAGACGTCATTTGGTCCATGGCCGTTCAGCACGGAGGCGTGAAGACCATTTTGGACTGGATAGCCGCGAATCCGCGCGCGAAGTCCATGTCGGATCACGAACTCGTAAATCTTATGTACGATCAGCGCAAAAGGTATTTCGAAACGAAGACCGACGTTCCGCGGGGCATTATCAGGCAAAGAACCGTGGATGAAAGGAGAAAGGCGCTGGAACAACTCGGATAAGGAGCGTATGATATGAAAAAAATGATAATTATGAATCTTTTCCTGTTTTTAACGCCGGCCGCGTTTTGCGCGCCGAAGCAGTACGTCATGATCGACTTTATGTCCATGGGGCTTTTCGAGCGCGGCAAAAGCGCCACGACGATAATGGGCGGCGACGTCGACGCTTTTTATACGGACGACGGTGAAGTAAAATTAAAGATCTTTGATTCCGAACAGGCGTGTTTCGACGCGGTAAAGGCCAAGCTGGAAGACATCAAAGAGCGCGAATTCGATTTCGTTTACGCCGGAAGCGGAGCGTACAAATACGCCGCCGGATACGGAAGGGTTTTGTGCCTTGACCATGACATCGCGAAGGAATACGTTTCGCCCGCGGACGTCACCAATTTCGCATTGCTGATATTCGACAGGGAAGCCGATGAAATGGTCGAATCCAAATTTACAAAGGAACATCCGGGGAAAATAAAGAATAAAATCGTCGAGGCGGAAATAAAAGACTATACGATATTCCCAATGGCGGACGATATCGAGGCGGCGAAAGAGTTTACGGAAAGACTTGATAAGCAGTTTACAATTAACAATGAAGAATGAAGAATTAAGAATGAAGAATGGATGTCGCGGCGCCTTGCGCCGCGTGCTTATTACTGGATCGCGTGGTTAAACCGCAGTATGACAAAGCGGGGAGAGAGAGAATGTAAAAAAAACTTTCTTCATTCTGCAATCTTCATTCTTCATTAAAAATCGCCCGTAAGGGCGATTTTTAAGATTTCTTTTTGAATATTCCGCCGAAGAAGCCGCCGCGTCTTTCGCCGCCGTCGTCTCCGTACCGGTCGCGTCTTTCCGACCGCCTTTCCTGGAACTTGCGCGCCGATTCCTCGTCCCGCGAGACCAATTTGATGTTGACCGCGGACAATTTCCCGCCGCGTTCCTCGTCGTCGAACGTTATCACGTCGCCCTCGTTAAGAAAGCGCAGATCCGCCGCGTGAAGCGCGGAAGCGTGCACGAACACATCGTCCTGGTTGCCCGATTCGTTCGGGGTGTCCGGGGCCACGAATCCAAAACACTTTTTCCCGTTGTACCATTTCATTTTACCTTGCCGCATTATTAAATCCTTTTTTTGAGGCTTATGACGCAAAAACCTTCTGCGCCGTTCCCACATTATTGCAATAATAAAGGGAGAATGCAATTAAATTATTTTGCGGCTTGGGGGAAGGTCGGAGATTTGCTCCAGAAAGTATTTCGTCGCGTTCAAATCGGGCGGAAGTTCGAACAATTTGTCCTTGAAATCCCGTCCGCACTTTTCGCATATCGCGCGGCCGGTTTTCGGCGATATATACCCAAGGGTTTCTTTCGCGCCGCAATTTCCGCATATGTCCAACGCGAGGCCGTATCCCAATTCCGACAGCAGGCACAATTCCCAATCAAGATATTCTTCGCCCGTCGGATTCGAAATAAGGCGCATGGTTTCCTTGAACAGGCGGCCGTATCTTTCCCTTTCCGGCAGGAATTTCGAAAGCAGATCAAAGCACGCCGTCACGTATTTCAATTCGTCTTTTCTTCCGAAAATGCGCGCGACAAGGTTTTTCTCGTTTTCAAAATGGAACGATCCCAGCATGGAATCCAGGCGCGCGCTCCACGACGCATGTCCGAACTGACCGACAAGCGGCTTTGTTTTCGCGACCTGGCCCGCCTTGAATATCCCGCAAAGCACCCCCAGATCGCGCATGAAAATCCGGCCGATCAAGTCGCGCGGTCCGAACGGGCGCAGCTCTATGATCATGCCTTCGCCTTCAAGCTTCATACGGGAATTCTTGCAGATCCGGCGCGCCTATCCAAGGGATTTATGCAAAACTGTATTCCATTTCCAGATGGTTCTGTTTGTATGTTCCGTTCATTATCGCCACCGTGTCCTCTATGATGACCAGCTCTTCGTTCGTCGGGATCATGAACACTTTGACTTTGGAATCCGCCGCCGATATAAGCGATTCGCCCGCCCCCAACTGCGGAAGCGCCTTGTCGTTCGCCTGCGTATCCAGTTTTATGCCCAGTCCTTCAAGGCCCTCGCATATTTTCGCGCGCATAAGATTGTCCCTTTCCCCAACGCCGGCCGTGAACACTATCGCGTCCGTATGCCCGAGCTCCGCCATATAGCCCCCGATGTATTTCTTCGCGTTGTTGGCCTCCATCGCCAGCGCCAATCTGCAAAAGTCGTTCCTGTCCTTGTTTTCCTGAAGGTCCCTTCGGTCTTCGAAACATTCCGTTATCCCCAGGTGCCCGGACGACTTGTTCATCCACGTCGACATTTCCTTGGTCGAAAACCCAAGTCTGTCCATGACGTACAAGACCGCGCCCGGGTCGATGTCCCCCGTTCTCGTTCCCATGTTCATTCCGGCCAAAGGCGTCATGCCCATCGAGGTATCGACCGAAAGGCCGCCCTTGATCGCGCAGGCCGACGCGCCGCTTCCTATATGCAGCGACACCAAGTTGCATTCGCCCGCAGGTTTCCCCAAAAGACGCGCCGCGCGTTTCGACACATACAAGTGCGACGATCCGTGGAATCCGTATTTCCGGACGCCCAACTCTGTATACCACGCGGACGGCGTAGCATAGCGATAGACGTAATCCGGCATGGTTTGATGGAACGCGGTATCGAACGTCGCGACCTGTTTCGCGTTCGGAAGCATTTGCTTCGCCGCGACTATGCCCATAAGGTTCGCCGGGTTGTGCAGCGGTCCCAGGACCGACAATTCGTCGATGGTTTTTATGACGTCGTCCGCGATCTCTATGCTGCACGTATACTTTTCCCCGCCGTGAAGCACCCGGTGTCCGACCGCGCCTATGTGGTTCGTGTCTATGGACGCCGCGCGCATCATGAACATCGCGACGTTAAGCGCCTCTCCGTGATCCTTCATTTCGCAATCCTTCCTTTCCTTTTTCCCGTCCGGGTATTTCTGCGTTATGAACGAATCCGGAAGACCGATTTTTTCCGCCGTTCCGCCTATGACGATTTTTTTCGTCTCAACGTCGTAGATTTGATATTTGAGTGAGGAACTGCCACAGTTCAAAGCCATTATATACATCATATACCTCTTTATTTTTAATGCCGCAGTATAACAAAAAGTTTTCCTTTTGCAACAGAATAGTGTAGAATTATTATCGTGAAAATGACCGACGGGAATTTAAGGCGGGAACTTGTCCGGCGCGGCGCCGACCGAAGCACATTGCGCGCGCTTAACCTTAGGCCGCGGCGGTCGTTCGGCAAATTCGTATTCAATATAATTCTGGTTTCGGTCGTGTTCATCGCGCTTTGGACGGCATTCGCGTTTCTGACTTTGCCGTCGCTCGATTCCCTTTTGTCCGAGAGCCGGCCGCCCGCCGTGACGTTCATCGACCGCGACGGGTTCGAAATCCAAAGCCGCAACCAGATAATGGGCGATCCCGTGTCCGTCAGGACTTTGCCAAAGCACGTTTGGCAGGCGATCCTGGCGATCGAGGACAAGCGCTTTTTCCATCACGGCGCCGTCGACGCGCGCGGCATCGGGCGGTCGGTTCTTTCCAACATTCAGGCCGGGCGCTTCGCACAGGGCGGAAGCACCATAACCCAGCAGACGGCGAAGAATATTTTCCTTACGCATCGCCGAAGTCTGCTCAGGAAGACCCAGGAACTTATGATGAGCGTTTGGCTTGAAAACAGGTTTTCCAAGACCCAGATCCTGGACCTTTACATGAACCGCGTTTCCCTGTCGCGCGGTATGCGCGGGATCGACGCCGCCGCGCGCGATATTTTCAACAAGCCCGCCGTCGAACTCAATCTTGCGGAAGCCGCCCAGATCGCCGCCATGCTTAAAGCGCCGACCGCGTACAGTCCCGTCCGTCATCCCGAAAAAAACATCGCGCGCGCGAAGATCATTCTTAAAGAGATGTTCAAGCAAGGCGCGATCACCCTTAAAGAGCACGATGCGGCCGTCCCGAGACTTCGCGCGCCCGCCCCGGTGTCGCGCGGGTCTTCAGGCGACGTTCGGTACTGGGCCGATTTTGTGATGGACGAGGTCAATTCGCGCCTTGGCGACAAGATCGACAGCGATCTTTTCGTGTGGACGACCATTGACGCGCCGCTTCAATCTTCGGCCGCCGCCAGTCTTCGCAAGTTTTCCGGTAATTATCAGGGCGCCGTCGTTGCGATAAGCAAGTCGGGCGAAATCGTCGCCATGGTCGGCGGGACGAATTACGAGCAATCGCAGTTCAACCGCGCGCTTGCCATGCGCCAGCCGGGATCCGCGTTCAAGCCGGCGCCGTACCTTGTGGCGCTTGAAAACGGGATGACGCCGGACGTCATGGTCGAGGATTCCGCGTTCGCGGTCGGCGATTACAATCCGCGAAACTATAACGAAAAGTATTACGGCGACATGACCCTCGGCGACGCGTTCGCAAAGTCGGTCAACTCCGTGCCGCTTAAGCTTACGGCGCAATTCGGGTTGGACAGCGTGCTTTCCATGGCCTCGCGCCTTGGCGTAGGATCAAAGCTTAGGCGCGACTATTCCACCGTTTTGGGCGCCAGCGAAATGACGCTGGTCGACCTTACCACCATGTACGCCACCATTTGGGGCGGCGGGTATTCCGTCCGCCCGTTCTCCATAACGAAGATAACCGCGCCCGACGGACGCGTGCTGTACGAACGGGCGCCGGGCGATCCCATACGGCTTCTTAAACCCGAAACGGTTAAGTATATGACCCAATTGCTTGAAGGCGTCGTTCAAGTCGGAACGGGGCGCCGCGCCCTCGTTCCCGGAAAAACCTTGGGCGGCAAGACGGGCACATCGTCGAGCTATCGCGACGCGTGGTTTATAGGGCGGGTGCCCGACATGACCATCGGCGTTTGGGTCGGAAACGACGATTTCACGCCTATGAACGACATCACCGGCGGAACAATTCCGGCTGAAATTTTCAAGTCAATAGTTCAGGGACAATAGGGTCGCGTGAAATTCCCGCCATTATCGGCCGGAAACCGCCCCTCATGTATGCCTCAATACACTACGGGGCGGTTTCCAACCAATACTGTCGGTTTTTGACGCGACCTCTCTTGTTTGACGGCTTGTCAATAATTTCATGTTTTATTCTTAATTCTTCATTATTTTATGTGTATTTTATACACTTTTATACATCTTTTATGTATACTTTATACATCATTTATACTACTTTATACTCCTTTTTGACTCCTATTTACATCGAAAAATTCAATAAATTCAAACACTTATGACTTTTTGACTTATTATATCTTGATTTTTTCGATGTACAGGTCGGGGAGGTCGTTTTCGTAGAGGACTATGTCGCCCGCACTGCCGTTTTTCGAAAGCCATTCGCGCGCCTCTGTCAGATTTTCCGCAAGTATCAATTTTTCCTTCGATATTTCGTTTGTGAAATCTTCCATGCGCGCCGAATTCACGGCAATCACCACATCGCAGAATTTATTCGCCGCCGCGCCCGCAATTTTATGGTTCTCCGCGTGCAACGACCCTTGGTCCACCATTCCGGGCGTGATGATAATAAGCCGGTTTTCCCCCTTGATCGCGTTGCCCGTTTCCACCGCCGACACAAAGCCCTTTACATTCGAATTGAACGCGTCGTCTAGTATGATCATTCCGTTTTCGCGTTTTAATTCAAGTCTGTGTTCCGTTTGTTTCAAAGTTTTCAACGCCAATATTATATTGTCCGCCGGGATGTCCATCGCGCGCGCCATAATGAACGCCAGCGCCAAGTTCTCGGCCTGATGCAATCCGTAAATCGGGGCCGCGATTTCGTATTCCTTGTCTTCGTATTTTAATGTAAAAGAAATTCCGTCGATCGTTTGTTTCGTGTTTTCGATTTCTTCGCCGGTGAAGATTATAAGGTTTGGATTGCTTCGTCGCGCTTCGCGCTCCCCGCAATGACGAGTTATATATTTCGCGTCGACGTTCATCGCGTTGATTATCATTCTTCCGCCGTTTTTCCGGACCATATCCGCAAGGCGGAATTTCTCCCGTGCCACTTTATCCAAAGTTTTGAAATTCGACAAGTGCGCCGCGCCTATGGCCGTAATAATTCCATGCCGCGGATTAATGAACTTTACCAAGGCCGGCATTTGCCCGGTGTCGCCTATCCCCATTTCCGCAACGAAATATTTGGGCGCGGCCAGAGGCATTTCCTCCCTTATCACGCGGACTATGCCCATCAATGTGTTGATGCTTCGTTTCGTCGCGAACGCCGCGCCGTAACTTCCCAATATGTGCGCCAATATATTTTTAAGCGACGTTTTGCCGAACGATCCGGTGATTCCGATCGTGACCGGCTTGTACTTATCAAGTATCGCCTTCGCTTCATTGATATATCTTTGCCTTATGATTTTTTCGACCGGCATCATGACCGTATTCCCCAGCATCACAAATATCGGCGCCAACAAAACCAGCGCCGCGAATAAAACCAAAGTCGGGAAATGAAAAACGGGAACCAGCAGCACGGCGCCGCACCACAAGACAAACGCCGTCCAAAAAATTCGCTTTACGCGGGCGGTCATATTCAGCGGCTTTATTCCGGTCTTGGTCGGATTCTGTTCGCGGAAAATTTGAACGGCCAGCGCCGCGATCGGCAGCAGCAAAGCCCATTCGCCCAAAAACGGCGCCGCAACCGCGGCAATCAGCATCGGAATCGAAACGCGCGTGTCTATCAGATTGCGCCCGCGATACGCAAAACGAAACAGGCGATAATTATAATAGTCGTCCTGCTGCATAAATTTCATTATGAACAAGAGGCGCCTGTATCCGAACGCAATCAAAAGCGGAAGCAAAACGTAAAACATTATTTCGGCCTTTTATTTGAACACGACCGACGCGGACTGTTTCAGGTCTATGTTTTGATTTTGCGCGTTGGCGTTGCAGATTATAATGTCCACCAAATCCCCGTAAAGGAATTTGTATTCCGACAGCACCCAGAGGTGGAACGCAAAGCTTCCCGGAATCGGGTTGACTTCGCCAAGCCATATTTCCCCCGTCTTTTCGTTGCAAAGAAAGTCTATGCGCGGCGCGCCCGTTCCGCCCATCGCGGTCAACAATTTAACGGCGCTTTCGCGGATAAAGTTTTCCGTATCCGGCGCAAGCGTCGGGCAAAATTCGCGGCGTTCCGCCAAGAGTTCCATAGTCGGCATGACGGAGAATCCCATCTTCTTCGGGCATTTTTTCTTGGCCCCCTTTGCGCTTAAGTATTTGTCCGCGAACGAAAGGACGTCGCCGGACGCGTTCGGACGCTCTATCGCGGACGTGATGATTTTTCCGTCTTTGTTTTTGACGACCGCTATATTGTATTCGGCAAGATTTTCGACGAACGGTTCGCACAGCACGTCGTCCCCCAGTTTGAATATTTCAAGGCACGCGGTTTCCAATTCCGACTGATCCTTGACGCGGCGGACTCCGACGCTGGATCCGAGCGATCTCGGTTTAGCCATGACGGGGTAGGGCAGCGGCATTTCGGCGGCCAATTTTTTTACATCGAACGAACCGTCCTTCGGTTTCGCGATCGTAAAGTCGGGAAGCACCTTAATCCCCAAGTCGCGGCATATCATTTTGGTCAAGACCTTATCCATATAAACCGCGCTGGATTTTATATCCGCGCCGGTATACGGAATTCCGGCCGCCTGAAACAGCCCCTGAAATCCGCCGCTTTCCCCGTCCGCGCCGTGGAACGCGCAAAACGCCACGTCGAACGGATATTTTTTTCTGAAGAGGCCGAAGCGTTTTTGCACGCACGGAAACGTTTCGCCCACAGGTATCACGACTTCGGTCAACTGTGATTCGCGGAACTCCATGATCGGGTAAAATTTTATGTCCAGCAACTCCGGTCCTATGAACATGCGGCCGACTTTATTGACGTATACCGGGAGCGGCGAATACTTCGTCGGGTCCATCACCC
>JAISSM010000031.1 GCA_031273075.1 Rickettsiales bacterium | reverse complement strand
TCCGTTCCTTGGTTTATCATGGGCTCTATGGTGAAAACGAATCCGGGAACCATCTTGACCTTGTCCCATTGTTCGTCGTAATAGTGATAAATCATCGGGTCGTCGTGCATGACCTTGCCGATGCCGTGCCCGACGAAATCGCGAACGACGCCGAACCCGGAGGCCGCCGCGATTCCTTCTATGACCCGCCCTATTTCGGACAGGGGAACGCCGGGGCCGCAAACGGCGATCGCGCTGTTAAGACAATCAAGCGCCGCATCGACCAACTTCCGCGCGCCCGGGGAAACATTGCCGATCATGAACATACGCGACGCGTCGCCGTGAAAGCCTTTAAGTTCCGCGGTCAAATCAACGTTGACGATGTCCCCGTCTTTAAGGATTACATTGTCGTCCGGAATGCCGTGCACGACGACGTCGTTGACGGAGGTGCAAATGTGCTTTGGAAAACCGTGATACCCGAAATCGGAGGAACGCCCGCCGTTGTCGGCCAAAAACCGCGCCGCGATTCTGTCGATCTCTCCGGTGCTGATTCCGGGGGCGACATGCGGGGCGATAAAATCGAAACACCGCGCGACAAGGCCGCCGACCGCGCGCATCCGCTTAAAATCCTTTGGGGCATAGACGCTTGACAACATCGTTTTTTCCAATTTTCTGCGTCGGCTGAATTGCATCAATCGCCAAGGTATGGTATAATTTCCAGGAATGAATTGCAACAGAAAATTTTCGCGGCGCGACTTTTTAGGCGCCCTTGGCGGCGGCGTCATGGTGCTGACGCTGTGCCCGAAAATGGCGTGGGCGGCCGGAAACGAAATCATAGCGATAAGAACGGGGATTCAACCCGGGAACAAAACGCGCCTTGTGATCGAAACGACGGCAAGGCCGGAGTTTGAGCTCTCGTACCCGGACGGAAAATTGGTCGTAAAGATTCGGGCGTCGGGAAACCCGAAACCGACCCTGGTCGACGGGACCTTGGTTAAAAAAATAGACATAGAGGCGGGACAGATAACGGCGCATCTGAAAAAAACGATCGCCCCTATTCCTAAGAACCAAATCATAATGCTGGACCCTATGGAGGGGAAAAAATATAGATTGGTCCTGGACTTTGCGGCGGGGAACAATACCGACAAAACCAAGGCGGCGGCCGAAACCGCGACTGCGGCGAAGGCCAAGGGAACGATGGCGAAAAAACCGACGCTTGTCATAGACCCGGGGCACGGGGGCAAGGATCCGGGCGCGATAGGCGCCGGGGGGACGAAAGAAAAGGACGTCGTGCTTTCGGTCTCGAAGAAATTGTACGACAGATTGAAACAGGCGGGATATAATGTGTCGATGACGCGCAAAGACGATACGTTTTTGAACCTTGACACAAGGGCGAATCTTGCCGAGAAGAGGAAGGCGGACCTTTTCATATCGATACACGCGAACGCGAACCCAAGGAAAACCGTGAAGGGCTTTTCGGTCTATACGCTGTCGGAGAAGGCGTCGGACGCGGAGGCGCAGAAACTGGCGGAGGCCGAGAACGCGGCGGATAAATTGGGGGTCGACGATTTCGGCGGACTGGGGCATGAAGTCGTGGTGATATTGTCGGCGCTTCAGCAGAGAATGGTAAGCACGGACTCGATAAATTTTGCGCAGGGCGTGATAAGGGCGACAAGATCGGCGAAAGTCAGTCACGTGGACGACAATCCGAAATCCGCGCCGTTCGCGGTGCTTAAAAGCACGGTGCCCAGCTGCCTTGTGGAATTGGGACACCTGTCGCATAGGGACGAGGAAAAATTGCTGAAAAGCGGCGACTATCAAAATAAATTGGCTGGCGCGCTTATCACCGCCATAGGCAATTACAACTTCGAATCATAACGAATCTCTTTTTTGTCATACCGCGGCTTGACCGCGGTATCCAGGTAATAAGCACGCGGGGCAACGCCCCGCGACATTCATTGTTAATTGTTAACTGTTAATTGTTAATTGTTAATTATTCATTGTTGTGGTATGATTACCCCCATGAAATCCGAGAGCCTTCCGAACGACGTGAAATTATTATTGGCGGCGAATTCGCTTTACAAAGTGGCCGACTTGTTTCTGGGCACGTTCTTTATTTCGTTCATCATGCAGAATTCGTTCGGAGAAATCGCGGCGGTGTCGGTTTACAACCTGTTCCTGTACCTTGCGCTTATCGGCGGATTTCTTTTGATCGCGAAGTGGGTAAAACAAAGGGACAAAGTCGCGGTCTTCCGCCTGAATATTGTTCCGCGCGCGCTTTTTCTTCTGGCGATCATATTCATGAAAGAATCGATCGTGGATTATATAGTTCCGCTGGGAATATTGTACGGCTTGTTCGTCGCGCTGTATTGGTCGCCGATGCACCTTATGACGGGCGAGAAAGTCCGGACCGACCTTATGCCCAAGTTCGTAGGATACGCGACGCTTGTGAAGGGGGTGACGAAAGTGGCGGCGCCGGTGCTGTTGGGCCTTTTCATCACGGTCGGATCGTATACGGAAATGGCGTGGGCCCTTTTGGTGATTTCGGTTTTGGAACTTGCGTTCACTTTCTTTATGAAGCCGTCGATGCACAGGTCGAAGGCAAGGGTCGACTTTGCGGGCTTTTATAATTGCATGATGCGCTTTCCGATAATCAGAAGACTTTTCGCGATAGAGATCCTGCGCGGCTTTTCGCTAAGCGCCTTGGGAACGGTGGTGGTCATGTATACGGTGTATATGTTCAGAACGGATTTGAACCTGGGCATATTCACGACGGTCTTCGCCCTTGTAAGTATAATAAAGGCGTATTTGTTCGGACGGTTTGCGAAAAGACATATGTTCAAAAATTTGCTTTTGTGGTCGACGTTGACGGGAACGATCGCTCTCTTGGCGTTCGCGGCGTATTCGTCGCAAACGACGTTTCTTGCGTATAACTTTATTAACGCGACGGCGATAGGGATATTGGATATTATAATTGAAACGCAAATGTATAACCTGTCGAAATCAAGGTGCGTTACCAAGGACCATAAAACCGAGTACTTCTTGTTCCGGGAAACGGCGCTGGCCATAGGAAGGCTTTCGGGTTTTGCGATTTTGATGATGGTCGGGATATTCGGCGGATACGATTGGCTCTGTTATTACCTTGGGCTGCTTGCGGCGGCAATGGGATTGATGGGTTATATGTCCATGCGCATAAACGAGCATATAAAATAAAAACATTTGCAAATAGGAAAAGCTCTGATAATATAGACCGGTTAAAGGGGTTGTAGCTCAACTGGTTAGAGCGCCTGCCTGTCACGCAGGAGGTTGCGGGTTCAAGTCCCGTCAATCCCGCCACTCTTGTCATCCCCGCATCCCCACTTTGTCATACCGCGACTTGATCGCGGTATCCAGTTATAAGTCCGCGGCTTCGCCGCGACAATATTTGCTACCTGCTACCTGCTATCTGCTAATTTCCTCTTGCCTTCCCTTTTTATATTTACTACGCTTGACGATGAACCCACAGGGATGTGGCTTCGGGGCCTTCAATAAGCCCATAAGAAAACCTTGCGGAAAACCCGCATTGAATCCGCATAGGCAGTAAATACGGCGCGGAAACGCGCGTTTTTTTATTGCCCTACGCCCCCGACACAGGTCGGGGAGCCGTCGGTTATATAATAGTCGCGGCGCCGCTTGCGGCGACGGATGAAAACCGACGGGATCATTTTTTCTTATGATTTATTGAACTCCCCGACCGCCAATTCCTGGCGGTTTTTGTTTTGCAGAGCCAAGTTCCCCTCTATGGAGGGGTGGCCC
>JAISSM010000064.1 GCA_031273075.1 Rickettsiales bacterium | reverse complement strand
GTTAAAACTACGGGTGACAGGGGCTTCGGGTGGCAGGCAATTAACAATGGTTGTCGCGGGTGGGGTGTGTTTCTATGAAACACACCTTGTTTGTTGAAAACAAACAATAAGGCGGCTTTTATAAAAAGCCGCCCTACCTAGGGCAAACAGGAAAGGCGGGTTTTATAAAAACCCGCCCCACCTAAACCTGGATACCGCGTCCCCGCCTTCGCGGGGATGACGGAGGAAACGGGGGGCTTGACGGATTGGCGGCGGCGGTTTATAATCCCCACGTGTAAAAATGAAGGTTTTTTTCAAATTTTTGGCAAAAGCGTTTTTCTGGGGCATGCTTTGCGGCATCATCGGTTTGATCCTTATAACTTTGCGATACGGCAACGACATGCCGGACTATAAATCTTTGGCCGCATACGCGCCCCCCGTCGCCACCCGTCTCTACGCGTCCGACGGTTCCCTTCTGATCGAATACGCCGCGGAGCGCCGCGTGTTCATCGATTACGACGATCTGCCTCCGGCGCTTATGAACGCGTTCATCGCCGCGGAGGACAGAAACTTCTGGTCGCATCCCGGCATCGACGCGCTAAGCGTTCTGCGCGCCCTTGCAAACAACGCCGCCCGTTTGTTCGGAAAGAGGGTTCAGCTTTCCGGCGCAAGCACCATCACCCAGCAGGTCGCGAAGAATTTCTTTTTAACCAACGAGCGCACTTTCGCCCGCAAGATCCGCGAAGGAATTCTGGCGCTGCGCCTCGAGCGGTCGTTCTCGAAAAAGCACATCATCACCCTGTATATGAATCAGATTTTCCTGGGCGCCCGCGCGTACGGCGTCGGCGCCGCGTCCCTTATGTATTTCAACAAGCCGGTCGACGCTTTGACGCTTGGCGAATCCGCGTTCCTTGCCTCTCTTCCAAAGGCGCCCAACGACCGCGTGCGCGCGACCGAACGGCGCGACTATGTTCTTCGCCGGATGCTTGAAGAAGGATTCATAACCAATGACGAATACGTCGTCGCGCTTGCGGAAGAGCTTTACATCAACCGCGGATTCACCGAACAGCAATCCGACGATTTCCAATATTTCGCGGAAGAAGTTCGCCGCCGCCTGCTTGAAGATCTCGGGCGCGACACATTATACAACGGCGGGTTGTACATCAAGACCACGATCGTTCCGAAGTTTCAAAAGGCCGCCTCCGAAGCGCTTAAAGCCGAACTTGATCTTTACAATCAAAAAATAAAAGATCCGAACGCCCCCCGGCTTCAAGGCGCGATCATGGCGATGAATCCGCACACAGGGCGCGTGCTTGCCGTCGCGGGCGGATATTCGTTCGCGGAATCTTCGTACAATCGCGCGACCCAGGCGCGGCGTCAAATCGGGTCGACCATAAAGCCGTTTATTTATCTGCACGCGCTGGAGCAGGGCGATCTGTACACGCCCGAAACTCTTTTGCTCGACGCGCCGATCGTCGGGTGGAAAGAGGACAACAGTTATTGGAAGCCGGAAAATTACGACAGGAAATTCCTGGGTCCGGTGCCGCTTCGTCTTTCCTTGGAAAATTCGCGGAACGTTCCGACCGTGCGCCTTGTGCAATCGCTCGGCATAAGGCGGTCCGTTTACGCGGCCCAGAGGTTCGGCGTTTATCCCGAACGATTGAGCGACGTCAACATATCCATGGCCCTCGGGTCCGGCGAAACAACTTTGGAAAAACTTTTGATCGGCTATTCCGCCTTCGTCAACGGCGGGTTCAGGCGCGTGCCGAGGTATGTGGACTATATTCAAGACAGGTACGGCAAGCTGGTTTTCGGTTTCGGCGCGAATGTCAATTTGAATCTGGAATACGACGACGAGCTGCTTCCGCCCGTGAAAGAGGAGGCGTCGGAGCCTTTGTCCGATCCGCAATCGTTGTATCAGCTGATATCCATTCTGCAGGGCGTCGTGGATCGCGGGACCGGACGCCAGGCGCGCGTGGCCGGGCACACCATCGCCGGGAAGACCGGGACGACCAACGAATTCAAGGACGTTTGGTTCGTCGGGTTTTCCAAGAATTTGGCCGCAGGAGTATATCTCGGGTTCGACGAGCCGCAGACCCTTGGCCCCGGCACGGGAAGTTTTATGGCCGCGCGCGTGTTTTCGGAATTCATGAAAGTCGCGCTTGAATTTGAAGAGAACCAGCCGTTCGCCGTCCCCGACGGTTTGGAATTTCGGCGCGTGAATCGAAGCGACGGCGTCGCCGCCGCCGATTCTCCGGACGGCGTTATTATAAACGAGGCTTTCAAGCCGGGGCAAAAGCCGAATCCCAAACAGCCGTCCGTCGGCAAGTACGACAAGGAAGCCGGCGCGGTGGTCGAAGTCGGCGGCGTCTTTTGATTTGACTTTTGGGTTTGGTCATGTATAATCGGGCGAGTAAGAATCCTTCGGCGGTTGCCGCGGGACACCGGCGGGCGAGTGTCGCTTCCGGTGGATTTTTATTGAAACTTAAAGGATAAAATCATGGCGGTAGTCATAAGGCTGCAACGGCGCGGCGGAAAAAAGAGGCCGTATTATCACATCGTGGCGGCTGATTCGCGCATCGCGCGCGACAGCGGAAATATTTTGGAGGCCATGGGCAAGTACGATCCCATGCAGCCCAAAGGGTCCGACAAGCGCGTCATATTCGACGCCGAAAAAATAAAGGTCTGGATGGCGAAGGGCGCGAAGCCGTCCGATCGCGTTTACAAGTTCCTTGCCGCCGCGGGGCTTTTGCCCGCGCGTCCGCATCCGGTTCAGACGAAGAAAAATCAGCCGTCCGAAAAGACTTTGAAAAAATTAAAAGAGCGGGAAGAAAAACTTGCGAAAGCGGCCGCAGCACCGGCGGCGGAGCCTGTGGTCGAAGCACCTGTGGCCGAAGTGCCGGCAGGGCCCGCGGCGGAGGTGCCTTCAGTTAACAGTTAACAATTAACAGTTAACAGTTAT
>JAISSM010000049.1 GCA_031273075.1 Rickettsiales bacterium | reverse complement strand
CCGCAATAATCCCGGCCATTTTCATATTGTTTTTAACATCGGCGATATTCTTCGAACTCATACCTTTGCAGTTTTTGACTATTTCGTTCATTTTGGAAAGTGTAGGATCATCCGGCGCGGTCATGCGAAGTTCCGTCGCTTGTTTGTCTATTTCTTTAACATAGGAATCGCATGCGTTCATTTCAACTATCAAATCGTCCAGAGTTTTTATGCCGATGAACGATGTCGTCGCGCCCGCCGCGCCGCCGACCCCCGCGACGAATCCACCCGCGGTTCTGATATTGCCAAGTTGTTGAGATTTTTCATTCAGTTTGGCAAGCATTGTGAATGCGATGTCCCTTAATTCCTCCAACGTCCATTTCTGAGCTTTGTTATTTGCCTTCCATTTATTATAAAGCGCTTCGTTCAACTTACCACCTTCCGCTTCCCCGGCCTTATCGACAATTTGTTTGTCATTTTGGGCTTTCATAACGCCGGTAACGGTTGCAACCCCGCCGCCGATCGTTCCAACCGCGCCCGCGCCGATCCCAATACCGGCCATGGTTTTGACCGAATCTATCTTCGCGGTCAGCCCATTGCAATAAGTTTGCGCCTTACCAAGCGACGCGTTATAGCGTTTCATTATATCATCGACCGCTTCGTCCGCGCGCAAAGCCATTGGAAATATCGCCGTAAAAAATATTAAAATTTTTTTCATTCTAAAATCCTTTTTAATTTTGAATCCGACTTATCCTGTCGATTTCCGACCGTATATGTTTTATTCTTTGCCGCCACCGCGCTTTTACTTCGGCGTTGTCCGCAAATCGGGAGTTCGCGGACATTTCCTTGCAAAGCCCCATATATTGCATGCAAAGCCCATACGTTTGCCGTCCGGCTTCGGATTCCTTTTGATATAAATTCCCGTCGCGTCCGACCAACGTTTTCCAAAAATTTACCGCCGTTGAGATCATATTATATTCGTTGTTGATCGCGCCCATATTGCCCTGCGTGCAGTTTGTGCCGGAGGGCCCGATATTGTTTCTTAACAATTGCTCCGTCGCCGCCAAAAGCGCGCAGGTATCTTTTTCGTAAGAAACAAAATCGGCCGGCATGCCGGAAGTTTGTCGTTGCGCGCCGGCGGTTACATCCTTCCAACTTCCATCTATGCAAATTTGGCGTTTAGTGGTAGTATTAAAACCGTCCGCCGTGTTGCCGTAAGAGTTTGCGCTTGAACGCTCCGCGCCATTTATGCAGTCGGCGACGTTTCTTGTGCAATTCACGGTGCCGCCGTTTTTATTGCAACTGACAGTCCAGTATTTGCCTTCGCTTTTGAATTTTATTTCGCATTGGGTCGGAGTCGACGCGTTTTTACATTTGTAGTCCAATCCGCAGCAATGTCCCCATGCCAGACGCATCTCATCGGCCGTCATGTCGGCCGCCGCCAGGGCCGGAATAAAACAAACGAGAGATAATATTAAAATTTTTTTCATTTCGTTTTCTTTACATCATACGCTCGGCAGTTTCCGAAATATCGGCATCGCCATCTCTATTGAAGTGTTTTGCGGCAAGATCCAATCGGGTTCCTCCGAATTCGCGGCGTCCGATTTTGAAAGTTGCCCAAGCAGTTCGCGCGCGCAATTTTTCGCAAAAGTCTTCAATTGGTCGGTCGTAGTATATATGCAATAAGAGGGGCATCGGACCTCGCTGCATCCTTCGACGCAGGTGCCGCTTGTCTTCCAATAGATATAAGGACACGCTTGGGCGTCCGTGGCTTTTATCGACGGCTCTGCCCCGGGGCCTGAAGTTACAAATTCGGAACGGCAATTTCTGCCGAAATCGGACATCGGTTTGTGGCCCCTTTCCCCGCCGCATCCGTTGGAATTCGAAGACGAGCCCGGGCAATTAAGCGCATCGCGCAAGATTCTTTGTTTATTGCTTCTTACAAAATCTATCAAGGCAAGATTATACCTCGTGACCCCGCCAAGGTCTTTTATGGTTGTTAAGCAATCCGCATTATAGAAACTTTCGCCCTTGGTTCGTTTAAGATCTTCCACTGGACAAAAACGATAAGGATACGGACTTCTAAACGCGTCATAGTTATCCCGTCCGTATATAGCGCCGTCAAGTTGGATCTGCTTGTGCATAACCGGGGCGCGCTCCAGCCACTTTTCCATAATGGTTTTGGCGGCGCCCCACGTCGTATTGGGACAATCCCGCGCCAGTTCTTCAATCACCCGCGAATAATTTGCAATTGTTTCTTCATGCAGTCTTTCCAATCTGTTGCATTCCGCAATGTCGCACCGGAAGTTGTTCGGGAGGTTCAGACAGGCAAGCGCGTCTTTTACCGTACTGATCGCGTTCCTTTCGCAACTACAATCAAGCGACGCGCACGTTATTTTTGTTATGTCCGAATAATTTTTTATTAAATTGCACAACAGGGCCGCGTCCATTTGGTCCTCGTCGCACCCCGCGCGGGCGGCGCCGGCGGCAAATAAAGCCAATCCGAAAACAATAAATTTTCTCATCGTTAACCCCTGTTTTTAATGTCCACCAATGCGAGATTGGTGGCAGGCGGTTTGTGACAATTTATGTGAAATTGTGCGGTCTATTTGGCAGCGCCTTATTCAACCGGCCCACCTGCCGCGAAAGCAGGTGGCTTTTTTCGTCAAGCCTTGACGCACATAAAGGGTCACAAAACCCCAATGTGGGAAATTCGCCCACATCGTCCGTATTATAACATATTATATGGATTTTGTTTACAATTAATTTTTATTACAAAAAGGTATTCCGGGGATTATTAATATATTGTCATACGGCGGATGCGGCGGGGGTAAAGCCCCTTGTTCTTATGCGGGGATCAATCTTTTATCTCCGTGGTCGACGCCGGTTATGAGAAAGTCGCCCATGCGCGTCTGCCAGCCGGGGCCGGTTTTGCGAAGCCGCGCGGCGTAAGACTTTGGAATACGTATCGACACGTTGACGCGCGGGTCTTCGGCCCTCGGACGTCCGCCGCGGTTGATAAGTTCTTGGACTTCCGCAAATCCGCGCGCAATAGTTCTTCCTGGTCGCACTCCGACCTCTTCATGCGTAAATTCCGGCGCGGCATTCAGCTTCGCCCTTATATAGGCGGGTATTTCAATCATTTTTGCCATAGCATTCGCTCCATTGTTTTTTATTCACCTTAAAAATCGTTATCAAATGAACCTTGTCTCCGCGCGGCGTCCAACAAAGACACAACCGTGTTCCGTCGACAAGCCCATATGCCAAGAGTCGCGGCTCGCTGTAATCTATGCGATCATCATGTTTTACCACGACGTTCGGATCGGCGAAAATATAGTCCGCCATTTCTACAAAATCCAATTCTCGGGTCTTAATGTTTGTTTCCCGCTTTGCCGGATCCCAAGAGTATTTTTCATTCGATTCTATCACATGGTTATTGTATGGCAAAAACCCCAAAAAGTCAAGGGTTATACGGCGGAGGCGGCGGAGTAGGCGAGGGTGTCGCAGCGCTCGTTCATTCTATCCCCCGTATGGCCGCGGACCCATGTCCATTTTATTTTGAATTTCGGCGTCAATGCGTCCAATCTTGTCCAAAGGTCCTGATTCGCCACGGGTTTGCCATTACTTCCCCTCCAACCCTTTTTCTTCCAATTCTTAATCCATGTCTCAATGCCGTTCTTGACGTATTCGCTGTCCGTAACTATTTCCAATTCATTATTATTTTTTATCGACCCCAAGGCCTCTATCACCGCCGTCAATTCCATTCTGTTATTCGTCGAATCCTTCGCGCCCCCGCTTTTCTCCACCGTTCGCTTCCCGTCCGTCATAATGAACGCCCAGCCCCCGTTCCCGGGATTGCCCAAACACGATCCGTCCGTCCAACACTTTAACATTTGCTTTCGCCCCCGTTTTTTCTTAACATAGCCCATGATAGCATAAAGAGAGAATAATGTTTACCAAAAAAGAACTTCATTTAATGGCCGACGGCGCGCGCCTTTTGGCCATGGATCAAATCCAATCGGCCGGCGTAGGTCATTCCGGCATAGCGCTCGGTTTTGCGGACGTGATCACGGTTTTGTTCGCGAATCATTTGGCGTTCGATCCAAAGCACGGCGATTGGGACGGCCGCGACAGGTTCGTTTTGTCCCCGGGGCACGCGTCGGCCCTTCTATACGCCGTTCTGCATTTGGCCGGGTATCCGATTCCGCGCGAACGTTTGAAAACTTTCCGCAAGATGGGCGGGCTTCAAGGGCATCCGGAAGCGGATGTCAAACTGGGTATAGAAATGACCACCGGGCCTTTGGGCCAGGGTTTCGCGTCCGCCGTAGGCCTTGCGATCGCCTGTCCGCGCCGCAAAATTTACGTCGCGGTTTCCGACGGCGACATCATGGAGGGCGTCGCGCTTGAAGCGGCCGCCATCGCCGGCATAAGAAAGTTGGGCAATTTGATAGTTCTTTGGGACGACAACGGCATCACCATAGACGGCGCGGCCCAGCACGACGACGTTCCCGCAAAGTTCCGCGCGATGGGATTTTCGACCATAGAACTTGACGGGCATGATTGCGGCGAAATCAACCGCGCGATCAAAATCGCGAAAAAGATGCGCGGGCCCGTATTGTTATGCTGCAAAACCGTAATCGGGCGCGGAAGCAAAAACGCCGGATCGGCCAGGACGCACGGGATGCTTGAATACACGGACCTTATGCGCGTAATGTCGGACCTTACGCCCGGATTCGAAAAGGCGGCGGCACTTTGGAAAAAATTGGCCGACGGCAAAAGCAATTCCGGCGCCTCCGGCGCCAAGGCGTCCCGAATCGCGATCGGATCGCCGCGCGTAAAGCAGGACAAGCCCGCCGCCACGCGCGAGTCGTTCAATATACTTATAAGGGATCTGGTCAAAAGAAATCCCGACAGGATAATCGGCGGAAGCGCGGATCTGTCGGTCAACAGCGGGGTCGCGACGGGCGCCGCGAATTTCATCCACTATGGAGTGCGCGAGCACGCGATGGGCGCGATCATGAACGGGCTGGCCCTTGGCGGGTTTTATCCGTACGGCGGCACGTTCCTTGTGTTCAGCAACTATATGAGTCCGGCGATTCGCCAGGCGGCGCTGATGTCCCTTTCCGTGCTGTTCGTATTTTCGCACGACTCTATCGCGATCGGCGAAGACGGGTCGACGCATCAATCCATCGAACAGCTTCCGGCCCTTCGATTGGTTCCGAACCTGAATGTGTTCCGGCCGTGCAATACGGTCGAGGCATGGCTTTGTTTAAGGCATCATTTTATGAACAATATGCCGTCCGCCATGGTTCTTTCAAAGCAGGCGTTCTTCGTTCCGGAATCCAAAGACGCGGACATACATGGATATTACGCGGCCGGGGGAAAGCGCGCGGAGGTCAAAATCGTCGCGACGGGTTCCGAAGTCGCGCTGGCCTTATCCGTCCGGGAAATCCTGGAGGCGAAAAAAATAAGCGCCGCGGTCATTTCCGCGCCGTCGCTTGAATTATTCGACAGCGACATAATC
>JAISSM010000035.1 GCA_031273075.1 Rickettsiales bacterium | reverse complement strand
TTCTATGATGCGCTTTTTCTTTTCGGTATCAAGCTGATAATAGTCCGGGTGGATTTCCGAGAACGGAAGAAACCCGTTTTTATCGGAACCATAGTCCACGAACGCGGCCTGAAGGGACGGCTCTATGCGAATGACTTTGGCCAGATAAACGTTGCCTTTGATCTGCGGTTTTGTGGTCGTCTCTATATCGAAATCAGAAACCCTGTTGCCGGCGTCCACCACGACGACGCGGGTCTCCTCCGGGTGCGCCGCGTCTATATAAATATTTTTCATAAAATAATCCTTTGTTTTTTAACATAAACAGCCGCGACCGCGATCTTTGGATTCCGCAGGCGACCGCCGTTTTTGGAATCAAAGCGATGATGATATGCGTTGCACAAAGACAAAAAAATGCGAATAACACGAATGAAACTTGCACTTGCGCTCCTTACTGTCGACTGTGGGCCAGTCTAGCAGGTTTTTCCCCAAATGTCAAAATCCCACTGCAAAAACCGCTCCGTGGCTTGACAAAACATGAAAGTTGTATAATAATTACCTAAAAGAAACGGGGAAAAAATGGGAAGAATGAAAGAAATAACCAAAGAACGGAAACTAGAGCTTGATGCGGTTCTTACCGCGTATTTTGCCGATACGACCGGCTTGGTAGAGTTGGACCTTCACGAATATTCCAACATGGAAAGGCAATATATCTCAGACGTGACGCTGAAACATGCGTTCGGCCGGATGAAGGACGAAGACGCCGAAACGCTTAAACGATTGCCCGAATCGGAAAGGCATAAGTTCAAACCGATGTCGTTTTCAAGCATATTAAATCTGCACGTCGGATTGGCGGCCCGCAAGTATTGCGCGACCGATACGACGCTTCGCGCGCGCCTTGGGCTTATCAAACGGAACAGAAGTTTGTTTGATCGGGAAACTTACGACCTTGCGGCGGCGCGCCTTCCGAAAGGCTATCTGGAGAAAAGTTTAAGGGGCAAAATATCGATCGGGATGAGGGAGAACGGCAAAATTTCGCTGAAAAAAGAGCTTTATGCTGTGGAATTGGCGCAAAAAGAGCTTCCGAAAAAATTCAAATCCGGCCTCTGGAAGTTGGCGGACAAGATTTGCGAGATAAATAAGATTCAGCGTGCGAAAGACCCGACGATTACGAAACTTAAAATGAAAAGGCTTTGCATAAGGATTGGAAGCCGAAAACCTTTCCGGGGCCGCGACAAAGAGCGCGTTGGTTTTAGTTTGGACATATATAACGCGCTTTTGCCGAATATGCTTTACGACTATGCAAGTATGGACGCGTACTCGCGCGCGGCGGCGACCATCCGCGCGAAAGCCGTCGAAACGACCGACAAATATTTCGATTGGATAAAAGAGATCGTGGAAAGGAAGGATCTGTGGCCGCTGAAAGAGGGCGATATGCTTCCACAACAGGAAATCGCGGAGTTGTTATGCGTCGTGGATAAAAAAATCTGCGAGGAAAAGGGGATAGAGCCGCGCATAAACAGATCCAGATTGAGATATACGATATCGCCGGGCCTTCGCGGGGGCGCGCTTCGCAGCGAAAGAATGAAGGCGGAGTTCAATCCGAAAGTGGCGGAACTTTTATCCCCGTGGATATTGTCGGTCAATGAAGCGATAAGTTTCGGACGGACCCATACGACCAAGACGTCGTATAATATCAGACAGTTGGGCGTAAAACAGAACGTGACGGTCTCGGCGACCTCCGAAACCCGGACGCCCCCGGCCAACCACGCGCACACAACCGCCCGCCGCGTCGCCGTCTCCCCGCAGTGTCATTAACAGAGCCCACCCAAAACTTTGCTGGGTGGGGCGGGTTTTTATAAAACCCGCCTTTCCTGTTTACTCCGTAAACAGGAAACGGTTGTTTGCTTCGCAAACAAGGTGTGTTTCATAGAAACACACCCCACCTCATACAAACCCGACTTATAACTAATAACTGATAACTAATAACTATTAATACTTTCTTTTTTTTATCCTGAAAATATGTTATAATACACGGAAAATACCCGACATGAAAAAACTTGCTTTCTTCATTCTTCATTCTTCATTTTTCATTGCGCTTGCGCTTGCGCCTGCGCGTGCCGGCGTGGACCTGAGCGACCCGGACAATCCCGCATATAACTACGATGCTACATTGAATCCGTGGAATGTCAAGGACATCACGGACGCGGTAATGGTAACGGGCCAGCATAAGATCGAGATGGTGCCGTCGGACGCGGACTCGGCCGACTTCTCGTATCTGGACGATAATGACGACCTCCAATATTATAAAATATCCGTGGATTATGGCGACGTCACCATAGACTCGGCGTATCTTAAAACCGGCCGCGAAGATCTAAGCGGCGCCATGGGCGACTCCATAGCCTGGTTTAATGGAAGCTTCTTTTCGATTACCGCGGCGAACTCTGCGGACAATGACGAGGGCGGCGGCGCGATATATAACAATGGCAGTGTCGTTGGGGACATAATCGGCGACTTTTACCAAAATTATGTGGAGGGCGATGTCGGCGTCGATGCATATTTATATGGGGGCGCGATATACAACAACACGGGCGGGGCGATAGGAAGTATAACCGGCAACTTCCTTGAGAATTATGTGACGGGCGATTTTTTTACCTTTGGCGGCGCGCTGCATAACAGGGGTGTGATAGGGGATATGGAAGGGGATTTTATAGGAAACTATGCGCTGAGCAATAACAGTTTTTCGGCCGGCGGCGCGATATACAACATCGGAACGATAGGCGGTGTGACCGGCGTTTTCATAGGCAATAGAACCCAAAGCCTTGGGGGCGGAAACGCGCACGGAGGCGCGATATACAACTATGCGCCCGGCTCTGTGATCGGCGACATAATCGAAGGGGCGTTCGAATATAACGGCGCGGTCTCCGCGGACAACGGCGCGTCCGGCGGCGCGATATATAATAGGGGTCAAATAGGGGATATGACCGGTAATTTTCTGGCGAATAATTTCGTCGGAAATTATGCCAAAACTCTCGGGGGCGGGGCGGCGTCCGGCGGCGCGATATATAACGACGGGGCCGGGGCGGCGCTTGGAATTATAGGATCGAGATTTATAGACAACTATGCGGAAAGCGGTACCGGTTCCGCGTCCGGGGGCGCGATATACAATTCCAACGGAACGATCGGCGGCATAACCGGGGATAATTTCGCCGGAAATTATGTCAAAAGCCTCGGGGGCGGGGCGGCGTCCGGGGGCGCGATTTTTAACTCCGGCGGAACGATAGGGGACATTGCGGCCATATCCGGGCCCGTGGTTTTCTTTGATAACTATGCGGCAAGCGATGCCGGTAATGCCGCGGGCGGCGCGATTTATAATTATGCGCCCGGCTCTGTGATCGGCGATATAAAGGGCATTTTCACGGATAACTCCGCCCAAAGCCTTGGGAACGGAAGCGGTCGCGGCGGCGCGATATATAACAGCGGAACGATCGGCGACATAACGGGAACATTTGGAAACAATACCGCCGTTGCCTCGAACAACAGCGCGTTTGGCGGCGCGATTTTTAATTCCAACGGGACGATCGGCGACATAACCGGGGATTTTATGAACAATAAGGCGCAGGGCTCCGGTCTGGACAATGTCGTTCGCGGCGGCGCGATATACAACTATGGGACCGGAACGCTGGGGATCATAAGCGCGAGTTTCACGGGTAACGGCGCCGAAAGCCAAAGCGCATCCCCGAATGGCGGCTCCGCGTACGGCGGCGCGATTTATACGGACAAGGGGCTTGACTTTTCCGCGGACGCCAAAGACATCGAATTTACGGGCAACTGGACGAAAGACGCAAGCCGCGGAAAAGTATATAACGCGATATTCATAGGCTATATAGAACCGCCCTCTCAGACCAAGGTCGAAACCATAAAATTCGATGCGAAGACCGGCAGAAAAATAACCGTGAACGACCAAATGGAAGGCGGCGGCAATATGGTTTACGATGTGCTCGTGACCGGCGCCGGCACGACATACCTTAACAACTTCGTGATCGGCGCAAAAGAGGTCCGCGTCGAAAATTCGACCCTTCGCCTTGGCTCTAAGACATACGCGGACGCCGCGGCGGGACAGGGGCAGGGGCACGGACTGTTCGTCCCGGCTTACAGTAAAACGGGGTATTCCAACTATACCCCCGGAACCGATCTGATATTGGACGGCGGCTTTTTGGTTTTGGATTATTCTTCGGCGCAAACGCTGCGCTTGAAAGAATTGACTATGAAAAACGAAAGCGCGATCACCTTGCTGAATTCGAACAAAATTTCCGCCGTCGGCTATAATTTTTACGGCGCGAACGAAATAGTCGGAAATATGGATTTCAGGGGCTCGAATTTAAGTTTTTATATTCCGTCCAATACCGCGACCGACCCGATATCAACGATGCTTGGCGTCCTTGGTTCGGTCAACGTTGCGGGACTTGATATAAACGTCGGAATAGACGGCGCTTCGTCTCCGTTCGAAGTCGGCGACAAAGTTTATTTGATAGACTCTCTTGCGCTGATCGCGTCCGACAACACTCTTAAATTCATACAGGGCGTCAGTTTGATATACGATGCGGATCTGGATGTCGAAGAGGATAAGAAACTGGTTCTGACCGTGAAGGAAAGCGGCGCGACGGGTCCGACCGATCCCAACGGCCCCAATGGTTCCGGCGCCGGAACCTTGAATCCGCAAACTAAATCGTTCAGTGAAGGCGCGATCGCGGGCTTTGCGTTTGCGAACCAGGCGGCGGACTTTGTCGCGTCCGCCGGCACCTCCGGAATGGTCAAGGCGGCAAGGGAGGCGGGATTTAACGGAAGTCCGGTCGGCGTGTTCGCGACCGCGGCGACGGGCCGGTCGAAATACGAAACCGGATCGCGCATAGAAGTTCAGGGGACGCAGTTCGTCGGCGGATTCGCGACGTCGTCGAAGGGCGCGATGCTGGGCGGATTCGTGGAATACGGAAACGGAAAATACGACGCGTTCAATGAAGTGGAGGGCGAGTTTAACGGGGATCCTCTTAACGACGTGACGGCGACGGGAAAAATGGATTACGCCGGCGGCGGCGTGATGTTAAGGCTTGGCGCGGGGGCGCTTTATATGGAGGGCGCGCTGCGCGGCGGCGTGCTTAATGCAAGTTACGAGAGCGGCGATTTAATCGGCCTTCAACCCGGACAAATCGCGGAGTTTGAGGCGAAGACCCAGTATTACGGCGGTCATGCGGGCCTGGGATTTGTATTTGCCGGCCTGATGAACGATTCGGAGTTCGAGGGGTCCGTGAAATACATATCCACGACGACGAACGCGTTCGATGCGAAGGTGTCGAGCGGGGAGACCGTTAAGTTTGAAAAAATGACTTCCGCGCATATACGCGGAACCGGAAGATTGACGGTCGGAACAGGCGACGTCCGGCCGTATATAGAGGGCGGATATAATTACGAACCCGGGACCGAGGCGCGCGCGGAAGTTTTGGGCAAAAATATAGAGGCGCCGGAACTGCGGGGGGCGACGATGTTCGGGGGCGCGGGCGTGGCGATAGAGGGTCGCGAAATATCTCTGATTTTGGGCGGCGAATATTACGGCGGCCTGCGCGAGGGATGGGGCCTTTCGGCCATGTTCAAATACAGATTGGGATCCACCGGCGCGAATAGTTCGGCGACGCAAAGTCAAAACCAAACCCAAACCCAAAACCAAAGATACGGTTCATATGGTTCATACGATCCATACGGCTCGCGGCAAAACGCGCAAAGAACCCGGTCGGCGGAGCCGTTGCGCTATATCAGAAAAACCGGCGGAATGTATTGGTAAAAATCCCGCCGGAGGCGGGATTTTTACCAATAATTAGCAGATAGCAAAGAGCAATTAGCAAATAATGATAATTCATAGGTGGGGCGGGTTTTTATTGTCATTCCCGCGAAGGCGGGAACGCCTTTCCTGTTTGCCCTAGGTAGGGCGGCTTTTTATAAAAGCCGCCTTGTTGTTTGCTCCGCAAACAAGGTGTGTTTCATAGAAACACACCCCACCAACATACACTAATAATTGCTACCTGCTATCTGCTAATTGCTAATTAAATAAAAAACCGCCTTTCGGCGGTTTTTTATGGAACGGTCCACAAAAGGAAGGAAAGGAGAAAACGCTCTTTTACTAAAGAGCAAAAAGAACCGTTCCGAAACTTAATTACTATTTGCGACTAACCAGTGATTAAGGGGGCTAGAGGAGAGAGAATGTAGGAGGGAGTCTAGATTCCCCTTAATCAAGCGAAACATAGTATACAAAACTCAATTTGTCAAGTAAAAAATTGCCAATACTTCCTTTCGTCACCAATTTTCGCTAATGAGCGCAAGGCGCGAATTTGAGAAAATTGAGTGTCCCCCGAAGCCTTGGCGAAGGGGGACGGGTCAAATATACTCTGTCATTCCCGCGAAGGCGGGAATAGGGTCTATTTGTCACCCCGTGGCGGGGGTCTGCGACCCCGACCACGGGGTCCAGTAATAAAGCCGCGCCGCGAAGCGGCGCACATAAAACTAGATACCGCGGTCAAGCCGCGGTATGACAAAATAGAAAAAATCAGACGGCGGAGGGATTGTTGTTAGGCAACCCCTCCATAAAAGTTTGCAATGGGATTATAACCGAATGTTGGAAAAAATCAAGTGGAATCAACCGACGGCTTTTCGACCGGCCGCCGTCCTCAATTTATACGCTTTGGCGGCAAGTTTCAAGGAAAAGTCCCGGAACGCCAATTCCGGATCCATATTGCCGCGCGTGTCGGCCTCGAGCCTGTTTATTTTGACAAGGACCGACGACAGGTCCGATTCGCCCCAGATCCTGCGCGCGGCGTCGAACAGTTTTTCATATTTGTAAAACACGCGCGGCATCTGCCCGCCGACCACGCACGAGACAAGGTCCTTGAAATGATTGCCCAATGCGCGCACCATTTGGGCCGGATAAACGTTTTCGGAAAAGAGTCTGTCCAGCGCGCGAAGCGCCTGCATGATATTTCCCGCGGTAAGGTTGTGCTTGAATTCGTCCATGCTTGCGGCGCCGGTGTCCGGCAGGCACTTTTCCACGTCTTCAAGCCGGACGGAATTACCTCCGGCGTAAAGCGCGATTTTTTGCAGGAACCCTTTCGCGACCGCGCGGTCCTTGCCGATATGTTGAAGCATATACGAAAGCGCGTCGTCCTCGATTTGCGTGACTCCAAAATCGGACAAAGTCTTTCGGCACAATGCGGAAAGCGCCTGATCGCCGTCCGCGTAAAGGGGCAGGGCGGCGCATGATTCGCTTTCTTCGAAATACGCGCGCAACGTGCTCTTGGTTTCCAATTCCCCGTCGATTACGATTACGGGCGCGCAAAGGGATTTGGAATCGCAAAGGTTTTTCAAAAGGGGCAGGTCGCGGCCGTCCATATTGTCGACGATGACAAGTTTGTTGCCGCCGAACATGGACGCGGAACACGCGTCGGTGTAAATTGCGTCGAACTTTTCCCGGAACGCGGCGCCCGCGACGGTTATAAGATTGTCTTTCGGGACGTCAAGGGCCTTGGCGATTTCATCCGCGAATTCGCGGCACTTGCCGTTGTCGGGGCCGTAGAACAGAACCGCCGGCACATTGGCCATCTTCGTCTTGACCAAGTTTGAAAAATCCGTTTCCTTTAATTTCATTTGTTGCCTTAAAGTTCCCCTCTATGGAGGGGTGGCGCGAAGCGCCGGGGTGGTTTATCACAAATTTTTAACCTTCGCATTAACCTTCAACTCTATCTTTTCGCCGATCGTCCGAATGACGTTTTGAACCGCGTTTATTTTGGACGCGTTGGCGGATACGAGGTCGGACACGAAGGTGTACGATTCGGACGCGGTCTCGTCCGCGCGGGCGATGACTTTTCCTTCGGTCGATAGAGTCCACGACGCGGTCATGCGGACTTCCTCCCACGTGGCGTCGCCGGATCGGAGAAGGCCCTTGTAAATCGTGACCGGCTCTTTAATGGCGACGACAAGACTGTATTTCGCGCCTTCGACGTTCGGCGTGTTCCAGCTTTGTATAAGATGGTTGCGAAGATCTATTCCGTTGGTTCCGACGATCGGCGCGATGTATATGTCGGACAATTCGGCCTGCAAAGCGCGGTTGTTAGAATACATCGGCGCGAACCCGCATGAAGTCAACAGTCCAAAGACAACAGTCAACAGTAATTTTTTCATCGTTGAAAATTATAACTTGCAATTTAGGAAAAGACAAGTATAATCACGATGCTAGATAATCAAACCTGAATAATTTACGGCAACCTCCTATGTTTGCCCGAAAAGATAAGGTGTTTGTCAAACATCCGGCACGGCGCAGTTATCAGTGTTAATTGTTCATTGTTAATTGTTCATTGTTAATTGTTCATTGTTAATTAACCATAGGAAATCAAAATGGCAAGACTTGGTGCGAAGCGCAGCACGCGCAAACTTAAAATCGGGCGTCATTGGGGCGTCAATCTGTGGGGCCAGGCGAAGGCCTCGTACAACCGCCGGAAGTACAAGCCGGGCCAGCATGGACCGACCGCGCGCGCGGGCAATTTGTCCGACTATGGCAAACAGTTGCGCGCGAAACAATTGTTGAAGGGATATTACGGAAACATCGGCGAAAAAAAGTTTCATCAGTATTACGATACGGCGGACAATATGAAGGGCGACACGCCGGAGAATATGATCGGATTATTGGAATCGCGCCTGGATGCGGTGGTGTATAGGGCGAAATTGGCGCCGACGGTCTTTTCCGCAAGGCAGCTGGTGTCGCACGGACATGTGTTTGTGAACGATAAAAAGGTCAAAATATCGTCGTATCAGGTGAAGGCCGGCGACACGGTGACGATAAGCGAAAAGGCGAAGCAAATGCCTTTGGTGGTGCTTGCGCTGGAATCGGCGGAGAGGGACTTTGCGGACTATGTCAAAGTGGATAAAGCGTCTTTCACCGCGACGTTCACGCGCGTTCCGAAATTCGAAGAGGTTCCGTACCCGACGCAAATGCAGCCCGAACTGGTCGTTGAGTTTTACAGCAGGTAGTCAACAGTCCACAGTCCACAGTCCACAGTCAACAGTCAACAGCCAAAGGAATTAGTGTGAATTATGTAGAAAACTTGACTGTGTTCAAAAGGGCAAAAAAACTTGCTGTTGATATTTATAAAACAACGGAAACTTTTCCAAAAACGGAAATATATGGCTTGATTTCCCAAATGCGCCGCGCGGTTGTATCCATAAATTCCAATCTTATGGAAGGGGGACATAGAAATACCGATAAGGAATATAACCAGTTTATAGGGATAGCGAGGGGTTCGGCGGCAGAATTAAAGTTTCAACTGATGATTGCATCCGATCTTGGTTTTATGAAAAAAGAACAGGCGGAGTTTCTTTTGCAAGAAACGCAAGAAATAATAATGATGTTGATCGGCCTGTCAAAAAGCATAAAATAACTATCGACTGTTGACTGTTGTCTGTGGACTGTTGACTATATTTAGTTTTTTTTACCCCGAAAATATGATATAATGCATTGGAAATATCCGACATGAAAAAGCTTGCTTTCTTCATTCTTCATTCTTCATTCTTCATTGCGC
>JAISSM010000032.1 GCA_031273075.1 Rickettsiales bacterium | reverse complement strand
AGTTCAATACCACGCGCCTTTTGGCGGACGCGGCGGGCGGGGCGGTGGTGGGCGCTGCGGCGGGGATATTGACCAACGTTGCCATGAAAAAAGCCCAATTAAAAGCCGGCTATGAATCGCTCCAATGCACATTCGGCGACAACGGCGCGGCCCGCTTCGGCGAAACCTTCACCGTACGATAATAAAGTTCCCCTCTATGAATGGGTGGTTGTTCAAATATGCAGAGCATGAGTTCCCCTCTATGGAGGGGTGGATTTTACGCGAAGCGTAAAAGACGGGGTGGTTGCGCGTGCTTGGAAAACCACCCCGGCCCTTTCAGGGCCACCCCTCCGACGGAGGGGAACTTAATTTGCTACCTGCTATCTGCCAATTGTTAATTATCCTAACGACTTCCTCCCACCCGTCGGCGACGACGGCCTTCTCGCGAAGAAGTTTTGCGTCATAGGTCCAGAAACTGTCGCGGTTGCCGTCGTCGCCGGACATAACCCGGTCTATGATATACTTGTTCGCCCGAAACCGGAACCAAATGCCGCGCATCCCGAGTTCCAAGGCGGCCGTGATGTTCGCGGACCCGTCGTCGACGAGGACTTCGGCGCCGATTTTCGCCATAAGGTCTTTTTTGCTTTCGAACATGGCGACGTGCGTGATTTTTGTGAAAACGTTTTTGCCGACCAGGGATTCGAGATATTCGCGCCGCCGATCCTGGGCGCCGGAATCGTCTTGTCCGCCGACCGCGGTGATGACGTGCAAATCGTGCCCTTGGCTTTTAAGCGCGCGAATGCCTTCGATTGCGCCGGGCATGGGCGGCGCCTTGACGTAATATTCGCTGTTTCTGTATATTTGGAAAAAATCCTCGAACTTCTTTCGCCCGTCGGGATCGGAGCCGAAAACCGGCCATCGGGACGGATAGGTGTAATCCGGAATATCGGCGCTCGGATCGACCAAGGCCAAATACGCGGCCTTTGCGGTCATGGTATTTTCGATTATCACCTCGTCGCAGTCCAAAATTATCTTCATAACAT
The DNA here is from genome assembly GCA_031273075.1 of Rickettsiales bacterium. Taxonomy (GTDB): domain Bacteria; phylum Pseudomonadota; class Alphaproteobacteria; order Rs-D84; family Rs-D84; genus JAISGC01. The sequence goes on along the minus strand of JAISSM010000032.1, from coordinate 9,219 downwards.
TATTCCTTTGTTTTTCAATTAGTTACTCGAACCGGTTGATGTTTGCGTCCCGGCTTTTTTGACGTCATTTTTGACGGTTATAACGCCGTCGTCCGAAACCTCCGCCCCCGGCATATCCCGAACGGTTCGGTACAATAAAGAGTGCCAAGAGTCCGAATTTCCCCTTTCCTGGCATCCGAATATGTAAAGACGATCGCGCGCGCGCGACATGGCCACGTAAAGAAGCCGCCAATACTCTTCCGTCAGCCTAACCGATTCGATTTCTTTGGCATGGTCGAACCTTGCGCTTGAACCTTCGCCCGCCTTGCATATGAAAACGCCCTCCTCCGGACAAAGGGAGGCAAACGGTTTTTGCCGCCTCGGGCTTTGCGGATTTTTCGTCGTGTCGATAAGAAACACGACCGGCGCCTCTAAGCCTTTGGACGAATGCGCCGTAAGAATTCGAACGCCCGCGCCCGCCTCCATATCGCGCCGGATCTCGTTTTCGCCGTCCAAAAACCAGCGGAGAAATCCCATAAGCCCGCCCGCCTTCGTCCTCTCGTACGAAAGGGCGAGCGTCATGAATTCGTCCAAAGGCTCTATGGCCGGCCGGCCCGCCGCGCCCAGAATTTTTTCCCTGTATTTTTTAAGGACTTTTGAGAGGAACCCGAACGGGGCAAGGTTTTTAAGCAAAACCAAATCGGCAAGTTCTTTATATGTGTCGGGCCGCTTTTCCGAAAGCGTTTGATAAAGGGATTTTTTAAGGTCGCGCCCCGCGCACAAATCATAAAGTTCTTTTTCCGAAAACCCGCATACGGGCCCGCGAAGCACGAAGCCGAGCGCCGCGTCGTTTTCCGGATCATCCGCACCCAGAACGAACCTGATAAGGTTCAACAAATCCCTGACAGGGGGGAATTCTGGAAGAACGATTCTGTCGGACCCCGCGGTGGCTATGCCTTTGCGCTTTAATTCCCGCGTCAAAAGGGGGGCGAAAGGGTTGCGCCTTTGCACCAAAACCATTATGTCTTCCTCCGGGATTTTTTCGTCTTTAACTAAACTTTCTATCTTGTCCGCGATTTTTTTTGCGTACCTTTTCCGAACGCTTTCAAGCTCTTCCGATTCGTTTGATTTTAGATATTGGGGATTTATTTCGACGTATCCGAAATCGTCTTCGCGCCAACACTTATGACGCGTTCCTTTGGGAAATCCGGCAAGGTCGGCCGTGTTGAAAAAATGATCCATAACGTCCAGGACGGGCCGCGAGGTCCTTCGCGATTCCAACAGGGGAACCGTTTCGTATTGCCGCAAATCGTTCCTCGTCATGCCCTTGATTTTAAGGGGAATGTCGGCGAATTCTTTCGGGTCCGCCCCTTGGAACGAGAAAATCGATTGCTTTATGTCGCCGACCACGAACAGGGACCTTGGATTTTGCAAATCCCCCGTCGTCCAAAAATTTTCAAGCATGGAAAAAATTATCTTCCACATTACGGGAGAGTTGTCCTGGGCCTCGTCCACCAGAATATGTTTAAGATTGAAGTCCAGTTGTTCCAGCACCTGGCCCATGACTTTCGGGTTTTGGAACATGATCATGGTCTTGAAAAGCATGTCGTCGAAATCCAAAAGCCCGCGCCTGTTTTTAAGTTCGATATATTTGTCCGCGAAGGCGTTGCAAAGAACAAGAAAATCCGCGGACGTTTTCAAAATCCGAAGGTTCTTTTGAAATTGATCCCAGGCGTAAACCTCGCTTGCAACGGCCATCTCCCCGGGGGTAAGTTTTTTACGGATATCGCCCGTTTTTGTAAGGATTTGTTCAAAGTTTCCGTCAAAATCGGGTTTTTTAGGCTCTTTATCCGCATTTAAGAATTTCTTTGTTTTTTCAATTACATAGCCCGGGAAGTTGGGATTTTGTTTCAATAAAATTATGCGCTTGTATTGTTCCAGAATGGATTCGAGCAACGCGTCCAAAGAATACTCTGATACCAGCCCCAAAATATTGTCGAACGCGTCTTGAAGGTTTGTTTCTTTGCCCATGAGAAGTTCCGCGAAAGTGTCTTTAAGAAGCCGTTTTTGTTCCGCCCCCGAAACAAGGCGCCATGCGGGCGGAACATCGGCCTCGAACGGAAAGCGGCGGAGAATGTCTTCGCAAAAACTGTGAATAGTTTGGATTTTAAGGGCGTGCGGATTGTCTATGAAGTGATAAAAAATCTTTCGCGCCATTTGAATATCGTCGTCGGTCGGCTTTGGATTGTGCGCGATGCCGCGCAAAAGTTCGCGAAGCTCAGTATTTTCCGCGCGCGCCCATTCCATAATTGCCGACAAGATCCGATTCCGCATTTCCGCGGCCCCGGCGTTGGTGTAGGTCAGGCAAAGTATTCCGCGCGGCTTTTCCCGATTTGCATCCGCCTGATATTCGCGGAACAATATGCGAAGCAGCCGCTGAACCAGAACGAAAGTCTTGCCGGTTCCGGCGTTCGCCTGAACGACGATGTTGACGGCGGGATCGACCGCGCCGGCCTGTTCGTTTGAAAGCGTGATTTTCCGCGCCATTTTGGAATTATACTACAAAATATCCATTATTCAATAAAGTTCCCCGTAAATGTGATATGTGATATGAAAGCACGAATCCCGAATCGCGAATCCCGAATCCCGTATCACAATAATTTTTAATTGTTAATCACTATCGACTATTGTAGAATAATCCCGTTATGATTTTATATTCTCTCTTTCGCGCGGCAAGGCCCGTAAGATGGATTTTCCACTGCATTTTCAGCGGCATATACGGCCTTGCGCGCGACCGGGATGGATTTGAAAAAATCGCCGCGGCCGAATCGAAAACGAATCCCGCGCGCTTTCTGTCCGCGGCCGCGATTTTGAAGAACGAGGGCGCGTATATAAGGGAATGGCTGGACTTCCACATCCTCCAAGGGGTCGAATATTTTTATCTGTACGACAACGATTCGACCGATAATGTTGAAGAAATCCTTGCCCCTTATATTGAAAAAGGCCTGGCGGAATATGCAAAATGGCCGGGTCGCGGCATGCAAAAGCCCGCGTACCTTGACGCCGCGCGCCGGGCGGTTGGAAAAACTTCGTGGCTTTGCTTTATCGACTTGGACGAATTCGTCGTGGCCTCGAAAGGCGCGGTCGCGGATTTTTTAAGGACCCTGCCCGCCGATGCGGTTCAGCTTTCCATCGGCTGGGCCAACTATGGATCGAACAGCCGCGTTGAAAAACCGAACGGGCTTGTCATAGAGAATTACAGAATGCGCGCGAAAAAAACTGTGTCGCTTAAAAGCATAGTCCGCCCGATGTTCATCGCGGACGACTGCGGATACAGCGTGCACGTCCAAAAAGTTATCGGAAAAACGGTCGATGAAAACGGGCGCGCGATTCTGCCTTTCCGCGATTATGTCCTTTCGATCGAAAGGATACGGGTGAACCATTATTCCGTGAAATCGAAAGAGGAATACAAGGCGCGCAAAGCCCGCGGCGGCAATGCGGACGACGGCCGCGCGCGGTGGGACGAGAGGCATTTCGCGCGCCACGACACGAACGAAGTCTATGATTTCATAATGGAAAATTGGGTCCCGCTTTTATCATAGCGTCCGCGAACGATCCGGCCGGCGGATTTTTGGCCGAATCGGACTTCCAGCAGGTCTTCTGAAAAAACGAATCTTTGACGAGCTCGCGCCAAAGTTTTTCATCGAACGGCGCCGCTTCGTGTTTTCCATACCATACGTTGTGCGTGGGATCCTGGCCGACGTGCGGCATCTTCGCGAACAGGTCGATCGCGCGCGGATCGTTTTGAACCAGCGCGCGGAACAGAAGTTGATGCGCGAGATAGTCGATTGTCCTGTCTTCGTTCTTCCAATACGCGTGCATCGTCGCGCGCCACGCAATCAAAAGATAGGCGCCTTTGCGCGCGCGGATGAAACAGTTTTGCATGAACGAATACGGCACGATGCCGCCGGCGAGAAACACGAAGAAATCTTGGTCGACGATGTATTTGGGAATCGGCCCGGTCGCGAAACACGTGGAATCCAGCCAAAATCCGCCGTGATTGTAAAGAAGTTCCACGCGCGCGATGTCGGCCAGATGCGAACGGCGAAGCGTCCCGGCCTTGAATTTGTCCATGATAAATCCCGGCAGATCTATGTAATCCCATAAAGTCTTGTCGTCGAGAACGAGGAACTCCTGCGAACAATGCCGCCGAACGCTTTCCCAGCACGCCCGAATCAAAGGCGGCGCCGCATCCCGGCCCTGAAACCATATCGCGAAGATTTTTTCATTTGCGTCGTCGACGACGGCCTTTGTCGTCGGAACGCTTGCGGCGGCGCGCGCATAGCGCTTCAAATACTGCGGAAGGACCAGCCCTTTCATTTTGTCGCGGGAATGATCCCGCCTGGAATGGCCGAATGGGTTGAGATTGCCGATGATCCGCACCATAAGAAAAATATAAATCCCCCAAATATTTCTAAAAATTTTCCTCATGTTTTTTTTACTTCCCTTATTATAAAGTTCCCCTCCGATGGATTGATAATTAATAATTGTTCATTGTTAACTATTCATTCGTGTAACGACGTCCGCGACGCTTCCCGGAATCGGCCTCCGCGCGTATCTCGGCCGATAGGCGAGTTTTTGGAAAAACGCCCGCGACGTCATCTCGATGAACTTTGCCTGATCGAACGGCTCTGTCGCATGACCGCGCCAAAGATTCGCCGTCCAGTCCTGATTTACGTGCGGCATATTCGCGAACGCGTCGATTGCGCGCGGATCATTGTGAACGAGGGTCCTGAACAAAAGCTGATGCATGAAATAATCGAACGTCTTTTTTTCATCCTTCCAATACGCGTGCATCATCGCGCGCCAGGCGTCTAAAAGATACGCCCCTTTGCGCGCGCGGATGAAACAGTTTTGCATGAACGAATGCGGGCTGATTTTAAGATTCCCGATTTTGTTGTCGCCGACAAGGAAAACGAAAAAGTCGCTGTCGACTATGAATTTCGGGATTTCCGATACGACGAAACACGTGGAATCCAGCCAAAATCCGCCGTGATTGTAAAGAAGTTCCACGCGCGCGATGTCGGCCAGATGCGAACGGCGAAGCGTCCCGGCCTTGAATTTGTCCATGATGAACCCCGGCAGATCTATGTAATCCCATAAAGTCTTGTCGTCGAGAACGAGGAACTCCTGCGGACAATGCCGCCGAATGCTTCGATAACAGGATTTCACAAGCGGCGGGGCCGCGTCCTCGCCCTGAAACCAAAGGCTGAAAATTTTCTCGTCCGGATTTTTTACGACTTCGCGCGCATGAACCGCCGCGGCCGCGGGAAGATAGCGCTTAAAATACCACGGAATAATTATGCCTTTTATAAAGTGCCGGCTTTTGGCGTATCGCCGGACCAATAAAAGCGGAAGGTTCAGAATATGCCCGAAAACTATTACGACGAATCTTGTTATGAATCTTTTCGCGCGGTTTTTCATTATTTCTCGAATCCTGATTTTTCCGGGAACATTTTATGAAGGAAATCCGCGGCGATTTTGCGCTTGTCCTTCGCTATGTAATTAAGGCAGAAAAGCTCCGGCTTATGCCGAAGGGTTTTTCGTATCACGCGTTCCGCGCCTCCTTTGGACGGATCGCACGAATTGACGCGGCAAAGCCCGACCACGCCCCCGAGCCACATCAAAAAGCGGATCAAGAGAGGCGGCCAGAACGGGGAATATTTTATGCGCCGGCCCAAAAACGAGGATCCGTATACGATCGTCGCGCGCCCGCGCGCGTGATTTATCATCGGAAAACAGCATCGCTGAATATTTTTCTCCTCGCGGAAAGTCGTTCCGCACGACCCCGTAAAATAATCCTTATTGGAATCGATGATGTCTTTAAGATGGGATTTCCGCATCGGCTCTATCGCGTGCGACAGCGTAAGCTTGTATTTTTTTCCGGTAAATTTGTAAACGCACGCGAGGGCGTTGGCCAGGATCCTCGGGAACATTGTGTTTTTTCTGAAGCGCACGTCGATCGCGCCGCCGCCCTTTTTATGAATTGAATCGGCCCATTTTTTCGCCTTTCCGATGACCGTCGGATTTTTATTTTTATCGAAAAAAAATCCCGGCGAAACGCTTTTCCCGAACAGCATATCGTCGTTGGCGTATATGAAATGTTCCGAAAGGCCCGGGATTTTGTGCAAAAACATCTCTATGAACGCGGAATTGAAACAAGGAAGGAACTCAGGCGGCATGATGTCCGAATGGTCTATGACATGGATTTTCGGATGGGTAAGGTTAAGCCATTTCGGAACCTGCCCGTCGGTCACTATGAAGATGTTGTTTATCCAGGGCGCGAATTTTTCGGCGCCGCGAAGGCTGTATTTAAGCTCGTCGTTATCCTCGTACCTTTCGGCCGCGACCGCGATTTTGGAAACTTTCCCGCCCGCCTTTTTGATCGCCGCGTCTTTTTTTGCCCGCCATGCGGGATCGTTTCCGTCCACCCAAAGATAAACCAAATCTATTTTCATAAAAGTCCTTTGAACCTTTCGGGGATTTTTACGACCCACTTCAGCCCGATCATGGTCGGCTTGTTCCACGCGAATGGTGGGCGGAAAATCGTCTGGATCGCGCGCGCGCGTCCGAACAGTCTGTCGCCGTCCCGGGCCTTTTTATCAGACACCGTTTCGATCACGCCAAGCCGGCTTCGAAGGAAATGATTCCGCCATCTGCCTTTCGCCAAATCGCCGCTTTGAAACTTTGCCATGACCGTGTCGAAATCGGCGTTGCCCGTGTGGAAAAGATACAGATTCGGATCTATGCGAAGATTTCGGCCCTTAACGCGGTGCCACCCGGAACCCCAGCGAAGCGGCCGGTTTATAACGGACGCCTTGGTCATGCGCGAATGAATAAGGGCGAATTGCCGCTGGGCAAGGAACGGCCGCGCCTTGTCGAGCGCGGGCTCTGTTTTCAAATGCTGCGCCACGTCAAGCCCAAGGGCCGAAACCGCGCCGTCGATCTCGATATGGGACAAATATTCGGCCAGATTCATTTTCGTTTTGGGATCATTGGCGATGAATTCGTCCGAATCCGTCGCGATGACTATATCGTACCCGCGGGAAAACAAATCGGCCGCGCGGTCGGACAAATATCTCGCGCGCGCCCGGTCGTTCAGAATGCGATTATTCGGCATTTTGGGAACGGCGGTGACATTGGCGCGCCCGATGCCCGCAGGCGCCTTTTGATCCAGTCCGTCAAGATAGGCGTAAAGATTTTTTTCGCCGAAAATTTTTCCGTAATACGCGATCCAGCGCCCCAAAAAGAAATTGTCGTTTCGGGCCATGGTCAGAACGGCGATCTTTTTTATTTTTTTCATAACGACCGCATTCTAGAAAAAAATCACGGAACAGTCAATGCTCAACCGCCCGCCCTTTTGTCATACCGCGGCTTGACCGCGGTATCTAGGTAATGTGTGTCGCGCGAAGCGCGACGACTTTATTAACTGGATCCCGCGATCAAGCCGCGGGATGACAAAAAAGGACATTTTATGCATTTTCCCGGTTTTTTTTTTTCTTTTTTTCCAACTTTATGATATAATGGCGCTCAACGGGGGCATGGATGGAGAGAGGATATCATGCAAAAAGTCATACGTTTTTTTTTTTGTTGTGGGGTCGGTTGCGCCGGACCCAAGGGCGCCGGGTTTGAGGTCTTGGGCCTGCGCCTGAATTTATTCGCGTCGAAAATAAAACATCAGATACATTTCAATAATACGGAAACGCTGTTGAGGATGCTGGACGGAAGACCGTTGAACCCGGCAAGTACCGGAGAGAAAAATATGCATGAATTGCGGAAGTGTCTGATATCGCAGGAACAAACGTCCAAGGAAAGAGTTGACACAATAATGCGGCGATTGCAAAAAAATTATCAGATAGCAGGTAGCAAATAATATTATAGGTGGGGCGGGTTTTTATAAAACCCGCCTTTCCTGTTTGCAAAGCAAACAAGGTGTGTTTCATAGAAACACACCCCACGAATCCCGAATCCCGAATCGCGAATCCCGATTTGCTACCTGCTATCTGCTAATTGCTATCTGTTGACGTTTGTTCGTCAACCGACTATAATACCCCGAAAGGAAGAATACGATGCTTGACGGATTATCGTCCGCCCAAATCATTTTTATCGTGATCGGATTTGCTTTGTCCGCGGCGTTTTTTGCGCTGCTTGTTTGGACCGCGCGCATGGCGAAGGCGGCCGGCTCGATGGAGAGATTGATTTTAGAGCCGAATCGCGCGAAAGTGTCGGACGCGCAAAAACTTATGGGAGAAGTCCTTTCGGGCGCCGTATCCAAAATGACCGGCGATTTCGATTCCATGGCCGATGTTTTGGCCCGGCATGCCGCGCGCGCCGAGGCCCTTGAAGAAAAATTGGGGGACAAGAACAAAACCCTCGTGCAAACGGCGGACGCGTCGTGCGAACGCATCGCGAACATGACGAAAACGCTTGAAAATCTGATCGGGAATCTTGGCGGGATCATGGGCGGAAACGGCTGGAAATCCATGTATTCCGCGGCCGAGAAATTCAACGGCGGCCTGGCGGCCCTTTTGAAAAACATGGAGGCTAAGTCGAACGCCGTGACAAACCTGGCGTCGAAACTGAACGAACAAATGGACGCGTGGTCCGAATCCGGGCGAAAACTTTCGGACGAGTTGAAGCAAAACATTGCGGACGGCGCCGACCGGTACAATATGATGTCGGTCGCGCTGAAAGGTTTGGGCGCGGAATTGTCCGACTTGCAGAAACGCGTCGCTTCGGACTTTGACGATGTGCGCCAGTCGTCGCAGGGCGTCGAGAGCGTTCTTTCGAACGACGCGAAACTTTTGTCGAACCGGTTGGAAAAAATGGAGGCGTTCACCGCCCAATCGCGCAAACTCTTGCAGGCCCAGGTGAACGCGCTTTCGGACGCGGCGTCGAAAGTCGGGACCGACATCCGCCTTGCCGAAAGCTCCATTGAAACCGGCGCGGACAATTTAAGCGCGACGACCATGAAATTGTTCGACGCCTCGAAAACCATCAAGGAAACGTTCGACGCCATGGCGGGCGAGATCATAAGCGTCCGCGCGAATTTTCAGACCGAGATAGGAGAGTTCGCGAAAAACGTGGCGGACAACCTTCAAAACGCGCAAAGCGCGGCGGCCTCCACCATGGAGAACGCCGGCCGGATAGCGGCGGAATTCAAGGGTTCCCTGGTCCCGA
>JAISSM010000048.1 GCA_031273075.1 Rickettsiales bacterium | reverse complement strand
CGTGCAGAACAAGGCGTCCTCCGGAACCGCAAGGCCGTATGCATCGTATGTTTTAAGGAATTTCCTTATGCCGAACGGCGTTATGAATTTAATGTCGGGCCGCGTCTGTATCACATAGTCGTATTCGACGCCGTGTTCCTTTTCATACCGACGCCGAAGGTCGTTGACCTTATATCTCGTATAAGAGGAATTTATCACGGCCGAAAATTGCCTTGGCATGTTCATAAATTTTTCGCCGAATTCGAAATTTTCCTTCGGCGTTATTTGGTCTTCAAGCAGGAATGCCTTGGGATTATACGCTTTTTTTATGAATTCGACGTCGCCGTCGGAAACGCCCCTGCCTCTTTTGTCGCCTTCGAGGTTATGCCATGATTTTTCGGACGTGTCCGATTCGTTCCACGAATGAAGGAATATGTCCGCTTCGTATCCTTCGTCGCGCAAAGTGCCGACAACTTTGTCTAAGAAATCGGCGTAAGTGCTTTTATAACTTCTTAAATGTCCGCAAAGCTGTATCGCCACTTTTTTCATATTCTCGTCCTTCTTATAAAATCTTTTTTATATTTGTTTGTCCTAAGCAGCCCTTTGATAAGGCCGCCTATTTGGACAAACATGCCAAAAAAATCGAAAACCGTTTTCAGAAATGCGTTTTTGCGAAGTTTTTCCAAAGATTTTTTCACCTTTGGATTCATCACGCTTACCATGTTTCGGAATTTTTTGCCGCAGAACGGCGTCAATCTTAAATATCTGTGATATTCATACGCGTATTCGTTAAGCGGGAAATGCCCGGGGATCCACGGCTTTATACCGGTGGTATAATGTATTATCACCGGGTTTTCCGCCGCCTGTTTCATTTCCTTTTCACCGTACGATGTGAAATGGCTCGCATCCGTGTAACAGCTTAAAAGATTGTATTTCGGGTGAAGCAATAATTTTTTCCCGGCGCACACGATATTTATCGCGTCCTGATCCGTTTGTTCAAGCATTTTCGGATTAAGCTTTTCGGTCTGCGCGACCAATTTTTCGAATATATCGTCTTCGCGCATTTTTTTGCAATTCAACAAAAGGACCCCGCTGTTGAAATAGGGCTCCGCTATGGAGGAATTAAGTTTCAATCTCTTAAAGCACATCCCCCAGTGAAAATCCTCCACGCCGGCGATATAATTGTCTTTCAAATCCGTGTCGAACAGTTCGCAAAGCGATCCCTTGACGACAATATCGCAATCAAGATAAAGGGCCTTGTCTATCTTTGGCCGTACATTCGGTATCAGGTATCTATACAGCGACGCCGACGAGTTTATGTAATCCGGCGTTTTATATTTTTTGAACATCCCGTCGTCGACATTTATAAATTCCACCGCACAGCGCTTGATTTCGCCAAGTCCCTCTATTATATTTTTGTTTTCCTGCGAGAGGTCGGACGAAAGTATGTGAATGGAAATATTGTCGTCGTCCGCGGCGTTTTTAAGCATGGACGCGATGGCGACGGCGGCGTGCGCGGTATACCTGTCGTTGAACGTGAAAAATACATTGATGGCTGTTTTGTTTTTCATTTTTTCTCTTTCATCTTTCCCCTCTGATTTTTTTCCTTAATTTTCTGAACGGGACAAGGCATGCTATCATATGGCGCAGGAATTTGAACGGAATTTTCAAGCGGCGGATTTCTTCTTTTGTGTTGTTTAACTCCGCGGTCAAGCGGCGGATTTCTTCTTTTGTGTTGTTTAACTCCGCGGCAGTGTTATCGTCAAGCGCCTCCACCTTTTGCAATAAATTATCGATTTTTATGTTCGTTACCCTCAATATCCACTGCTGGTCCCGGTCGCAATGGCAGATTATAAACAGGTTCGGGTTGTCAAACCGGGGCAATGTCGTCGGCGAACACATCAAAATCGGGATTTTTTCGTACTTATTGGACTTGAAATATATATAGTCCAGCGACGACTCGTAGATTCCATAGTTCGATTCGATCTCTATGTCCTCTATCCCGAAGCCATGGTACAGCATCAGATAGAACATATATATATAATAATCAAAATCTTCCCATTTGAAATTCGCGGCGTTCTTTTTATAATCTATGACTTTGAAAAATTCGTCCAGCGTCGATGATTTGTAAATGCAGGGCTGGTTGAACCAAAGGTAAAGCTCGTTATCCAAAAGCCCCGCGTCCTTATGCCCCGCGAAGAACCTCCGACAGCTTTTTTTTACATTGTCGATCGTGCGCCGCCCTTCGGGAAGCGTTTTGTTGCCGTAAAGGGTTTTGTTTTTGAAATAATTTTCGCACAGGCCGCGGACGCCGACGTTTTTTATGAACCTGCTTTCCGCGTCAAGGACGATCACGTATTCGTATTTGTCCTTTATCTCGTTCAGGCCGAAGAATTTTTTGATGTTTATAATGCCGTTGTTGTCGAAATTCCGAAGTTTTTCCGGTAAAATCACCGCATCGTCATATTCCCCGAATTCACGCCTTTCCTCCGCGTTCGTGAATATGAACCACAAATCCGCCCGTTCGTCCAGCTTCAAATCCAGCATCGTTTTTCTCAGGTCGTTGCCGAACTTGAAATGCGGCGGATGAATCGGCACCAAAAACGCGACTTTCTTATCGTTCATATCATTCTCCGTATTCGTTTATTATCTTCGATAGTTTCGTGGAGCTTATGTCGTCGGTATGCGGCAAATACACAACCGGAACACCCCCCCCCGCGGATTTCAGACGTTTTTCATATTCAATCCATTGCGCCGTTCCTTTCCAATCGTCGCCGACAAACAAAACATCGTAACGCAGTTTTTCCCACGCTTTGACTTTATCAAGGTCGTCCTGCGCGACAACTTCGTCCACATATTCGCACCGGCGGACGATTTCCATCCTGTCCGCGAACGGAATCACCGGCTTTTTATTTTTGTTCTTGAAAACCGCCTCGTCCGTCGTCACCCCCACGACAAGCCTGTCGCAGTTTTCTTTCGCCCCGCGAAGCAGGTTCAAATGCCCGATGTGAAACATATCGTACACGCCCGCCGTATATCCCACCCGTTCGCGCCCCAGCCCAAGCTTTCCTATCATCGCGTCCATGATATTCATATGCCGATCGGTTATGTTATAGAGGTGTTTCGCGACGCCTATGTCGTCGGGCAGACGCCCCCAATCGCCGTACTGATCCGTCAGATGTTCGGCCCATTTGCACGGCGCGTAGTATTCGCCGTTTTCAAATTTTATCTTGACGAGCGGAAATATCTCGTCGCAGGAATGCACGCGCATTTTTTTCGGCATGAAATGCTCTATCCCGAACACTATCCCGCTGTCTTTTTCATGTCCGCTGAATTCGGCGACGGCCGATTCGAATATACCCATCAATACTTTCTCGTCCGCCGGATCGTCTATGCCTTCGCGGAAATTGTTGTAAATGTTCGTCGCGGTTATCCGCCGCTTTACTTGTTCGCGCGCGGCCGTCCATTCCGCCCAAACTTTATCCTTTTCGGAATAATCGCAATAATCATAGGCAAACAGGTCGAGAAACGCGGGGACTTCGGAATTTCTGAAAACGAACCGCGCCATAATGGAATGAATCGTCTGGGTGAAATGGAATGTGCGAATCTCAAACTCGCCGCCCGCCGCCGCAAGGTGTTCGCGAAGTTTTTCCAAATCCGACCGCATGATGCCCAAATCGATATCGTCGTCCCACGGAACGAATCCGCCGTGACGCGCCGCGCCCAAAAGCGTCCCGCCGCGAAGCCAGAACTTTATGCCTATATCGTCGCATATTTTTTGCAGATTTTGCATAAGATACTCGTTCAAAAGCTGGATTTTCAACACCAGACCGCCCGGCTTTTTGCAATCTTTCGCGTCAAAAAACACATTCGCCATATCGGACAAACCCCGGCGCGTGACCATAACGGACTTTATATGTTGAAGCTCAGCGTTCAAACGGCCGATTTCGCGCAAAACATCGCCTGCCGGATGCGGATCATTATTCTTCGCCCCCCCGAGGATTTTTCCGCGCACGCGCCGCCGCAGGTTTTTGAACGGTATAAACATGGCGACGAAGTTGGCGACGGTTTTTCTCATTCGTTCGTTCCTTTCGCCGGATACTTGTCGTTGTTCGCGCCCGGGATTTTTACGACGACATTCGCGGTGAAGTCTTCCAGGCACTCGAAATCCGTATCTTCGCCCGGTTCCATGACGATAATATCGCCCGCGCCGTATTCAACGCCGTTCATCCTGACGCGGCCGGTTACGATAACCGTGTATTCGGTCGCCACTTTATGATAATGCGATTCCTCATGGTCGCCTTTTTTATAATACTTCACCGCGACCTCGCAATCATTGGTCTTGAACAGGGAAGGGTCGAAGTTCCCGATAAACCAGCCGCCTTTCATATTCGCCAATTTGTCCGTCTTCACTTGGAACACCTTTTGTCGTTTTGCTCCGTTATATACTCCGCCATCTGCGCCTCTGTTTTAAGCGGGTGGAATTTGTCGTTGCCGATCTTGCGCACGACGATTTTCCTCTGCTTCAAAATCATCTCGTTCAACGTCTGCGAAATATAGAAATTTCCGTTGACAAGGTTGTCCTTGCGGATGACTTCCTTGGCGCATTCCACAAAGTCGCGGCCGCGCCTGAAATAATAAAAAGACACCAGCGCGTTTTTGCTTATCGGCACTTTTTCGGCGAATTCAACCGGCGTTCCGTCCGGCGCCGTCTTTACGAACGAATAGCGCGGATGGACGGAATTAAAAGACACGATGCCGGCGTCGGCGTCCGCCTTGCGGAATTCGCTTATAATTCCGGCCCCGTCTTCCTCCATGAAATCGTCGATCGCCATCAAAATCAATTCTTCGTCGCAGTCTATATATTCGGCCCCGAGCAACGCGCTGCAAATAGAGCCTTTCGTCTGCGCCATAATCGGAACCACGATGGCGGCGGAGTCTATCTGCCTTATAACGGAATCGGAATGAAACTGCTTTATCTCGGATTCCCGGACGCAAAACAGCAATTGCTGAGGCTGAATTCCCTTCGTATATTCCACCTGCTGCTCCAAAATCGTCTTTTCGTTGATTTCGGTGAGATACAGCGGATACTGTTCTTTATTGGTATCGGGGCGCACGCCGCCCATCAGAAACATTATGTTCATTCCGCATTTCCCTTGGTTTGTCCGGCGATGCCGCCGCAGGCCGGGCAGCCGTCCGCCGCAGCCGGCGCATCCGCCGCGTCCGGACGCGCGCGGCCGCATTCGATTTGCGCGATGCGGCCCCTGATGTTGTCATAATTTATGTCGTCCACCGTTCTGATGGTCAAGAGGTATCCGCCGCTGGCCATCGCGGCCTTGATTCCGTTCTCGTTATCCTCGCAGATCAAACATTCTTCCGGCAACAGCCCCATCTTCGCCATCGCGTTCAAGTATATTTCGGGGTCGGGCTTCGCGTTCTTCACATCCTGATTCGATATGATAAATTCCAAGTATCGGTTCAATTTGGAATAGTCCAGCATCATTTCAATCGTCATCCGGACGGAATTGGAACAGCAAACCAGGCGATAGCCTTCGGCCTTCAACTTCGACAAGGCGAATTCATGGTTAAATCTGGGACGGCATTGCTTATGAATAATCTCGACCGTGTATTGCTGTTTCATTTCGTTTATGAAACTATGCAGCTTTTCCGGCAATCCTTTCTCGGCCGTAAGCTTTTTCAATTTCATTTTCGTCGGCAGGCCGTCATAGCACGAAAGATGCTCTGTCCGCGCGATTTCATAGCCGAACAGCGCCAGCGCCCTGTTCAACGCCTCGTAATGCCAATCCTTCGCCTCTATCAAAACGCCGTCCATGTCGAACAAAACGGCCTTAATTTTCGCCATAAAAGAATTCCTTAGCCTTTTCGGGATAGTCGGTGCAAAGCAGCAATTCGTCCGAACCCATGCCTTTGCATTTTTTTATCGTTTCCCATTGGCCGCCGGTTTCGCGCTTATGCAGATCGGCGGACACGATGCAAACGGACTTTCCGCCGTCCAGCAGGCCGTCGACGACGTCCGCGCCCCACCAATCGGAATTAAAGCAATCCAGCCAGACGCCCGCGGCCTTGTCCAAAAGAACCGGCGTCGGAAGAATATCGGAAAGGCCGGTGAAGACGCGCGCGGCGCGTTTCATCTGGACGACCATGTCGGGAATCGACATATCGAAGGTAAAATAATTCGTATGGCCGTATTTCGCAAGCAATTCCAGGATTTTGTCGCAAAGGCCGTCCGCCTTTATGTTCAGCGCCAAGGGCAGGTTCCGGCCGTCCATTATTTTCAAAACCTCTTCGAACGTGATTTCGTCCCCGGACGGCATGTCGTGCGATATGACGATTTTCCCGGCTATGTCGCGCAGGTCGGTTTCGGTTCCGAAACCCAAATCAAAAGACCGTTCGAAAGCTTTGCCCTTATTACGCTCGTCCAATTCTTTCCAGTATCCGCGGTGCGATAGAATTATCATTTTATTATCCTTTTTATTTTTTGACTTTTTGCGAAATAGGGTGGTTCAAGAAGAAATCCAAATCCTTCGGAATGCCCAACCCGTACATTCCGTTATATTCTTCGCCAATCGGATAAATTCCGATTTTCTTGCCTTCCCTGATAAGATAGTTATAGCAGGGACAGGTATAGAACTCGTTATTGACGCGGATATCGTCCTTTATCATTTGTTCGGCCGAGCGAACCAGATCTCTACCGCGTTTGAAATTGTATATCCCGACCGTGGCGTCCGAAGAAATGGCCTTTTTCTCGGCGGTTTCCACAACTATGCCATTTTCATCCGTCCTGGCGTAAGACCATTTCGGATCTTGCGATTTCATCGTCATTATCATTCCGTCAAGATCCCGGGAATCCATGGCGTCCAGGTATTCGTTTATGTCAAAGTCGATAAACTGGTCGCTGTTCGCGTTCATAAGCGGTTCGTCGTTATCGAAGAATTTTTTCGCCAAAAGCGCGGTGCAGACCTGTCCTTCGGTTATGCCGTTGATTCCGATAACCTCCACCTTTTCGGCATAGGATTTCAATTTAGGCTCCAAATCATATTTATCGACATGCTCTTGCTGCGCGATGAAAATAAAGCGGTGTTCGCATTTCGGCGCAAGATTGTCGACGACGACCTTTATCATGGGAACGCCGTGCACGGGGATAAGCGGTTTCGGCAACTCGTATCCCGCGTCCGCGAATCTGCTTCCGCGGCCGGCCATCGGCAATACTATATTCAACATTTATATCTCCTTTTTTGTTTCTTCGTGTCCGGGATTGCCTATGGCTATGTCAAAGGCGTAAATCCCGAATAGGTTCAGCTGCAAGCCGACGATCTGGCGCATCATCCGCGGAAACAGCCATAATAAAAGATAATTCTTCCGGACATGCAATCTGACGATCCGCCTTCCGATATTCACCACCTTCGCGTGCCTGAAGATTTCCCAGTCGCGCGACTGCTTGTAAGCCAGGATGTAATACGGCGTCCACCCGCGCTCCGCCGCCAATTTCGTCAGTTCGTATTCGGGGCAATAGGCAAGCATGGCGTTCCGCTTGAAACGACTTACGCACTCTTGGGTATTTTCTATGACATCGGAAACAACCGGCGGCTTCGCGAAAAATAAAATATCCGTTCCGGCAAACGATTCCAATCCGGTAATGGCCGGCGCGACCGGATTCGACAAGGTGAAGAATCCCCTGGATATTTTCTCTTTCGGATATATCTCCAAAACTTTCCCTATATTCAACGGCTTTTTCAGCCAAACGTCCGGTCGGACGAACAATACGAAGTCGTATTTTATTTTGTTCTTTTCGGCGTATTCTTCGCGCAACTTATTCGACTTACGCATACTGCCGAACATCGCCTCATATCCGAAAATAGCCTGGCTGTGAGTTTTGCCGCCGGCGCGGTGTTTTGTTTTTATAAGACCCTTGTCCAACGGCTCTTGTTTTTCGATTTCAAGCCCCTTGAACCCTCCATAGGCGGCTATGATTTTATCCTTCTCCGTTTTTCCCTTCATCCCCCCCATATCGTGCCACGTTTTCGTGGCATGATCCAGAGTCGCCCACGTATGCATAAATAAATCGCAATCGTATTTGTTCAACAGGTTGCCGCGCAGGAACGGGGCGCATTTATTGAATGTGCGGAGGTGGCCGAAAAAGCAAACGGCGATTTTAAGTTTTGTCTTTTTTTTCATTGCGCTTTCCTGTAACGAACGCTTTTGCATTACGCAAATTTATAAAAATCAAACCTATATCGATTTTTACAAATCTCCGCTATGCTATCCAATTATTTTCGATTTTGCAAGTCTTTATACGCTTTTCAACGCGAAAGGCCCGGCAGTGCGACGGCGGGTCGCGCAAGCGCCGGATTTCATATCGCATATCGCAAAAAAATCCCCAATCTTATATTCAAAGTTGACAGAATGATATCTTTGTCATGATTACTAATTAACAATATGCAATACGGGATTCGCGATTCGGGATTCGTCCGTCCGCTTCGCGGCCGAGACTTCACATATCACATAAAAATCCCCCCGAAGGGGGGATTTTTTTACTCCGACCGTTGGGGGAAGGAACCTTTGTCCAGCATCGCCGACACCTCGAAGTGTTTTATTTTCCTTGCCGACGTCATCGGAAGCTCGTCCTCCGTGATCGCAAAATGCGTCACCCATTTATATGGCGCTATTTTAAGGTTCGACAGCGCGACCAGGGCTTTCACCCTTGCCAATGTCGTGCCCTCCGCCACCTGGAACACCCCGTAAGCCACCGTTTTGCCCTTTATCTGCCGCTCGAACACCGCGGCCGAAAGGATTTCGTCGTTCATAAGGTACAATTCCTCCAACTCGTCCGGGTACACGTTTTTGCCGCTGTCCAAAACGATAACCTGTTTTTTGCGCCCCTTTACCGTAAGCCGTCCCTTGGAGTCCAGCATCCCTATATCGCCAGTTTTGAACCATTCCCCCTCGAACGCTTCATCGTTCGCGGCCTTGTTGTCGACGTATCCGGTCATGACCAAATTCCCGCGGACCCATATCTCGCCTATCCCCTTTTTGTCCGGGTTATGGATTTTGATCTCGTTCCCCGGCAGAGGCCCCGCATAATGCATTTTGCCATCCATTTTGCGGAATTTGAAATTAAAATTGCTGGGGCCCGTCGTTTCGGTAAGGCCATAGCAATCGCCGACCACGAATCCAAGCCGTTCGTAGAACCGTCTGATTTTAGGCTTCAAAGTCGCGCCCGCGGATATAAGGAGTTTCGCGCGCCCCCCGAATATCTCGTGTATCGGCCGCGTCACCTTATTTACAAGCGCGCCCAATCCGACCGCGCGTAAAAAGCCCCGAAGCGAAAGGATCAATTTGAAAAGCGTATATTTTTTCTTTTCCTTCACCCCTTCGATTATCTTCTTATAGAAGCCCTCCAGCACCCTTGGCACCGCCGGAATGATTTCCGGCCTGTACTCCTTAAAGTCGGCCAAAAATTCGCGCGGATTCAAGACCGGCTGAAGCAAAAGGCCGCATCTTAGAACCAGCGGGGCCACTATATTGATCACCACGCCGTATATATGGTACAGCGGAAGAAATCCATAGAACATATCGCCCGGGCGGACCACCGGATCGTATTTCAGCGCCCCGTTGCCCAACGCCACCAGATTGCCGTGCGTAAGGCCCACCACTTTCGGATTCCCCGTCGATCCCGATGTGAACGACAGCATCGCCAAATCGTCCAGCGTCACGTCCTCCGCGGTAAACTGCGACTCGTCCGCTTCAAACGGCGCCTCTATGTCCAGCATGACGGGCCCGCCCTCCACGAAAAAATCCTTTTCCGCAAGCGCGAGTTTGCATTTCGTGTGGCGCATCATATTGAGGTGCTCGTCCTTCGACAATCCCGTGTCAAGCATAAGCACTTTCGCCCCCCGTGACAGGACCGCGAACCAGGATTTTATGAAATCCGGCGTGTTCCTCGATAAAATCGCGACAACGTCGCCCTTTTTCACGTCGAACTTTTGCATCAACATCACCGCGCGGCGCCGAACGTTCATTAACAGATCCGCGTACGTTTCCTTTTGCCGGATAAAAAATACGCGGCCTTTTTCCTCTCCGCAGTACTTCGCCAGCATATCGTATACATTTTTCATTATTTTGCCTTTTGTTTTCCCCTTTACATATCGAACCATCGCATCATAGACAATATGAGGGAGGCAGTCAACCACCCTTCGCCAAGGCTACGGGTGGCGCAGCCGCACAAAGGTAACAAATTAGCAATTGGCAGGCAGCAAATCGGGATTCGCGATTCGGGATTCTGGATTCGCGTTGTTTGCTTCGCAAACAAGGTGTGTTTCATAGAAACACACCCCACCACACACCATAACAATAGTTACTATTTGTATTGGAGGAGGGCAAGCATAAAGTCGTCAAGGTCGCCGTCAAGGACCGCGTCCACGTCGCCGCTTTCCATATTCGTGCGCAGATCTTTCACCAATCGATACGGTTGAAGCACGTAATTCCGTATCTGCGACCCCCATTCGATTTTTTTCTGGGCCGCCAGCGCCGCGTTCTCTTTCTCTTGTTTTTTCCGCATTTCCAATTCGTATAACTTCGAACGCAACATTTTCATCGCCATATCCTTGTTCTGAAACTGGGACCTCTCGTTCTGGCATGTGACCACCGTTCCGGTCGGGATATGCGTTATCCTTATCGCCGAATCGGTTTTATTAACATGCTGGCCCCCCGCGCCGGACGAGCGGTACGTGTCCACGCGCAAATCCTTGTCTTCGATTTTCACCTCTATGGCGTCGTCTATATCCGGCCACACGTCGACCGACGCGAACGAGGTTTGACGCTTGCCCTGCGCGTTGAACGGCGATATGCGGACAAGCCGGTGTATTCCGATTTCGTTTCGAAGCCAACCGTACGCGCGAAGTCCGTCTATCTTATAAGTAATGGATTTAAGTCCCGCCGTGTCGCCCGGATGCTCGTCGACCACATCCAAGGCAAAGCCGCGCCGGTCCGCCCACCGCGAATACATGCGCGACAGCATGCCCGCCCAATCCTGGGCCTCCGTTCCGCCGGCGCCGGCCTGGATAAAAAGGAACGCGCCAGCGTCGTCGGCGGGGCCGTTGAACAAGGTCACGGTTTTCGCGTCGGCCGCCCGTTTCGAAAGCGCGGTCACGGCCGCCCGCACTTCGCCGTCGTCCGGGGCTATGGAATAAAGTTCGGCAAGGTGTTCGTATTCGGAGGCAAGCGCCTCCAAGTCCGCAAGGGATTTTTCAAGCGCCGCCTTCTTTTGCAAAAGCGCGCGCGCGTTGTCGGGATCGTCCCATAAATTCTCGGATTCGGTTTTTTCCGCCAGTTCCGCGATTTCGGATTTCAGTTTGTCCGGGTCAAAGAAACCCCCTGACATTAAGGATGTCGGAATGGATTTGCGATAAAAGGTCCGCGTAGTTGTCGGGCATTTTTTTCTTTATTACTTGAAGAACCACCCCGGCGCTTCGCGCCACCCCTCCAAAGAGGGGAACTT